>NZ_JBHWUI010000245.1:0-8868 GCF_042737525.1 Kitasatospora sp. NPDC059973
GCCGGGGCCCGGACTCGGTGGGCGGGTCAGCGATGGCGGTCACGGTGGACAAGATTAGAGGTAGGCACCGACATCGACCGAAACGGACCTTACGGACGGCCCGGACAGGCGGTCGCACCGCGGGCGGTGGAACCGGCTTTCGGGAAAGTACCCGCACGATCCGGTCCCCACGGCCATCATGCCTCATATGATCATCAGACTGGTACGAGGCGGCCTGACCGCCGCCCTGGCCGTGGCCACGCTCACCGCCGGCACCGCGGCGGCCGGCGCCGCGACCCCGGCCGCGACCGCCGCCCGCACGGCGGCCACCGGCCCGAACGTCAGCGTGACCCAGGCCGGCAACTACCCGATCTTCCCGGTCGACAGCACCAACTTCTCGGTGACCTGGACCTCCTCCGGCACCGCCGACCTCACCGGGGTCACCCACCTCACCGTCGAACTGCCGGCCGGTCTGACCACCAGCGGCGCGGCGATCACCTCGCTCCCCGACTACTCCTTCACCGAGACGGTCTCCCCCGACGGCCGCCGGCTGGACGCCTTCTTCACGGGCACCCGGGCTCCCGGGCGCAGCGAGTTCATGAAGGTCTACGTGGCCTCCCACGGCACCGGGCCGACCGGGACGATCAAGGTCACGGCGGCGAACCGGAACGACACCGACCCGTCCGACAACGTCTCCGACCACCTGCTCGGCAGTGGCCCGCAGACCCCGGCCGCCCCGCCCGCCCCGGCGGTGACGGGCATCGGCACGACCACCGGCCCCGGGACGGGCGGCACCGCCGTGACCCTGACGGGCACCGGCCTGGACAACGGCTTCGTCCTGTTCGGCGACGCCCTGGCGACCGGCGGCTGCACCGGCACCACCTGCACCGTGACCGCGCCCGGCGGCGCCGGCAGCGCGCCGGTGACGGTGGTGACCCCCGGCGGCTCCGCGGCCGCGCCGCACGCCTTCGACTACACCGGCGCGGCTCCCCCGGCGCCCCCCGCGCCGGTGGTGACCGGTCTGACCACGAGCACCGGGCCGGCCGCCGGGGGCACCGGGATCTACGTCCGGGGCAGCGGACTGGCCGCCGGCACGGTGCTCTTCGGCGGGGTGCCGGCCACCCGCCACTCGTGCGGGCCGACGCTCTGCTCGGCGACCGCCCCGGCCGGCACCGGCATGGTGGACGTGACGGTGACCACCGCCGGCGGGACCAGTGCGCCGGTCGCGGCGGGCCGGTACACGTACACGGCCTGACGGGGCCGTACGGCGGGGCCCGGTGCCGGGAGCGGCGCCGGGCCCTTCCGCGTGCCGGGGGCTCCGCGGCGGCGGGGCGGCCCGGGCGGCTCCCGTTCTGGGGGCCGATCAAGGACCCGGTCCGCAACATCTGGGTCGTCCGGTGGGCCGTCCTCGCCTGCGCGGGCGTCATCCCGCTGGCACTGGTCTGCGGACCGCTCCGAGGCATCCCACTGTACTGGCGATTCATCGACATGTCGTTCGGCATCGTCGGCGTGCTGCCGCTGCTGGTCGTGCTGCGCGCGCTCCGGCCGCTGGACCGGGCCGCCGGCGCCGCCACCGTCGCCGGCTAAGCCGTCCGGGGGACGCCCGGGCGGCGCTCCCACCCGTGCACCCGGCAGCGACCCGGGCAGCGGCGACGGCCGTCACGCGCAGGCCCTACGATCTGGCTCAACAGCTGCTGGGAGGCGGACGGGCGTGGCCGATGCGGTGATCGATCTCAATGCGGACCTCGGCGAGGGGTTCGGACGCTGGACGCTGACCGACGACGAGGCCCTGCTCTCCGTGGTGACCAGCGCCAACGTCGCCTGCGGCTTCCACGCGGGAGATCCGTCCACCATGCGGCGGGTCTGCGCGCTGGCCGCCGAGCGCGGCGTACGGATCGGCGCCCAGGTCTCCTACCGGGACCTGGCGGGCTTCGGCCGCCGGGCGATGGACGTCCCCCCGGAGGAGCTGGCCGACGAGATCGCCTACCAGATCGGCGCCCTCCAGGTGTTCGCCCGCGCGGCGGGCTCCCGGGTCTCCTACGTCAAACCGCACGGCGCCCTCTACAACCGGGTGGTGACCGACGCCGAACAGGCCGAGGCGGTGGTCGCGGGCGTGCTGCGGGCCGGGGCGGTCTGCGACGGCCCGCTCCCGGTGCTCGGCCTGCCCGGCTCACGGCTGCTGGCGGTCGCCGAGGGCGTCGGGCTCCCGGTGGTCGCCGAGGCGTTCGCCGACCGCGCCTACACCTGGGCGGGAACCCTGGTGCCGCGCAGCGAACCGGACGCCGTCATCCACGACCCCGAGACGGTCATCACGCGCGCGGTCGCGATGGCCCGGGACGGCGTGGTCGAGGCCGTCGGGGGCGAGCCGATCGGCGTCGAGGCGCGCTCGCTGTGCGTGCACGGTGACACTCCCGGGGCCGCCCAGCTGGCCTGGCGGATCCGCGGCGCGCTCGCCTCGGCGGGCGTGCGGGTGGAGCCCTTCGCGTGACGACCGGCGGCGGGACGGCGGGCCGGGCGGGCGGCGCACCCGCCGGCGGGCCCCCGGGCGCCCCGGTGGGCGACGCACCCCTGGTCCGGGCGGTCGGCGAGCGGGCGCTGCTGGTCGAGGTCGCCGGGACGGCCGAGGTCGGCGCGCTGTACGGCTGGCTGCGCGAACGGCAGGCGGCGGGTGAGCTGACCCCGGTGGAGGAGATCGTCCCGGCCGCGCGGACCGTCCTGCTCGACGGCGTGGCCGACGTCCGGGCGCTCACCGCCCTGCTGCGCACCGCCCGCCCCGCGGCGGCCGGCGCCGCCCCCGGCCCCCTGCTGGAGGTGCCCACCGTCTACGACGGCGCCGACCTGGCCGAGGTCGCGGCGCTCTGGGAGGTCTCCCCCGAGGCCGCCGTCCGGATCCACACCGCGCCCGAGTACGTGGTCGCCTTCTGCGGCTTCGCCCCCGGCTTCGGCTACCTCACCGGCCTGCCCCGGCAGTACGGGACGCCGCGCCGGGCCTCCCCCCGCAGCTCCGTCCCGGCCGGCTCGGTCGCCCTGGCCGGCCCCTACACCGGTGTCTATCCGCGCTCCTCCCCCGGCGGCTGGCAGCTCCTCGGCCGCACCGGCCTGCCGCTCTGGGACACCTCCCGGGAGCCGGCCGCCCTGCTGGCCCCGGGCGTGCGGGTCCGCTTCACCGCGGTGCGCGGCGGTGCCGGGTGACGGCGCCCGGCGGGCCCTCGGTCGACCGGTCGCTGGCGGTCGTCCGGCCCGGCCCGCTGACCACCGTGCAGGACCTCGGACGGCGCGGCGTCGCCCACCTCGGCGTGCCCCGGGCCGGCGCGCTCGACGAGCCCGCGCTGCGCGCCGCCAACCGCCTGGTCGGCAACGGGCCCGGCGCGGCCGCGCTGGAGACCACCCTCGGCGGGGTCGCCCTGCGCGCGCACGGGCCGGCCGTCGTCGCCGTCACCGGCGCGCCCGCCGCCGTCCTGGTGGACGGGCGGCCCGCCGCCTGGGGCGCGCCCGTCGTCGTCCCCGACGGCGCCCTGGTGGAGGTCGGCGCCGCCACCCACGGCGTACGGGGCTACCTCGCGGTGGCGGGCGGGATCGCGGTGCCCCCGGTGCTCGGCAGCCGCTCGGCCGACCTGCTCTCGGGGCTGGGCCCCGCTCCGCTGGCCGTCGGCGACGTGCTGCCGGTCGGGCCTCCCCCGCCCCACCGGCCCGCGCCCGACCTGGTGCCCCTGCCCGCTCCCCCGGCCGAGCTGGTGCTGCGGCTGCGGCCGGGGCCGCGTGCCGACTGGTTCGCACCGGACGCGGTCGCCCGGCTGGCCCGCGACCGGTACCGGGTGGCGGCGGCGAGCAACCGGATCGCGCTGCGCACCGACGGCCCGCCGGTCGGCCGGGCCGTCAGCGGTGAACTGCCCAGCGAGGGCATGGTGCTGGGCGCCGTCCAGATCCCGCCGGACGGACGGCCGGTGGTCTTCCTGGCCGACCACCCCACCACCGGCGGCTACCCCGTCGTGGGCGTCGTGCCGCCCGCGGACCTCGCCGCGGCCGCCCAGGCCCGCCCGGGGACGCCCCTGCGGTTCGTCCTGCTGCGGGGGTGAGCGCGGGGCCGTCGACGGGGCCCGGCGCCCACCCCCGGGCGTCTCACTCGAAGCAGGTCGGGCAGGACTTGGTGGCGATCCGGTCGCGGTTGCCCGCGGTGGCCCGCAGGGGCTGCGCACGGGTGACGTGGTGGCCGGACACCGGCTCGGTCACCCAGCCGTACCGGGGCGCGGCGAGGACGCTCTCCGTGAGATGGAAGCACCCCGGCAGATGGGCGTAGCCGGTGGGCGAGACGATGGCCGTCGCCCCGGTCGGCCAGCCCGCCCAGGTGGCACCCAGCACCGCCATCGCGCGGTCGAGCCGCGGCACCGACCCGTCGGCCGGGCAATCGCACCACGACATCTCGCACCGCTCGCACCAGTCGGCACCCACACCCGTCTCCTCCCCTGGGACGGGTGGATCCTACTGACCCCGGGCAGCGCCCTTCACCTCGGGGCCGCCTGGTCAACGAGGCGTCGGGGACAGTGCTTTGAGTGAGAGTCAGGAACAGCCTCCTTGACCTCCCGGAGCGCGTCCTGGATGACACGGGCGAGGGTCCGGGCGCTCGCACGGGCATCGGTCATCGCGTCGAGCCGGCGGTGCAGGACGCCGGAGGTCGGCGGTGGCGGCGAGGCCGGCCCGGCGGTCGCGGAGGGCCGGCGGTAGTTCGAAGCCCGGGTGTCCGGCGAGCGGTTTCGGATCGATCGCCGGCCAGGGCGCGCGGTCACCCGGCGAAGGGGCAGGACAGGGCGGAGCGGTCTCAGGCTCGCCGGGCCAGCGCGGTGGCGGCGATCGCGGCGAACCCGTCCAGGTTGTCGAACATGATGGTGTGGCCGCAGTCCGGGACCGCCACCACCTCGACCCCCGACGCCCGCAGCCGCTCCGCCCCCGGCAGCTCGCCGTCGGCCTGCGGGTGGAGGAACGTCCTGGGGATCTCCAGGTCCAGCAGGATCTCGCGCATGGTCGGCACGGTGCCCCGGGCGGTGTGGACGGCGCTGCGGTGGAGGGCCTCGGGACCGGCCAGCCGCATGGTGGACCACCAGAGCGGCCCGACCCACCTCCGCACCTCCTCCCGGCCGCCGGCCAGGAACTCCTCCTCGCCGAAGGTCGCGATCCCACTGCTGCCCGGGCGGCGGACCGGCGTGACCGGATCGAGGTTGGCGTCGACCAGGAGGAGGTTCGCGACCAGCCGGGGGTGCCGGTGGGCGAGGACGATCGCCACCGCGCCGCCCATGCTGTGCCCGACCAGCTCGACCTCCGCCAGCCCGGCCTCGTCGAGCGCCGCCGCCACCGCGTCGGCGTGGGCCTCCAGCGTGTACGGGAAGTCGGTGGGCCGGTCGCTGATGCCGAAGCCCAGCAGGTCCAGCAGGAGCGAGCGGCGCCCGGCCAGTAGCGGGTGGGCCGCCGCACCGGCGAAGTAGACGGGCGAGCTGGCCCCGAGGCCGTGCAGATAGACCCGGGCCGGCTCGGCACCGAGCACCTCCACCCAGCGGATCCGGTCCTCGCTCGGGGTGACGATGGCCTGGCGCATGGACGTACTCCTTCTCGGGGCAGGGCTGAAGCAGGGCAGAGCAGGGCTGACGCGGGGCCGGACGCCCGGCCGGCGGGGCGCAGCGGATCCCCGCGCGACGGAAGGACCATACCTCGACGTCGAGGTATAGCGACAGCGAGTCAACGCAGCCGGTCTGAGAGAGTGACCCCATGCTGAAGCTCGCGATCCTCGGGTTCCTCCGCGACCGGCCACTGCACGGCTATGAGCTGCGCCGCCACCTCGCCGCGCTCACCGGACACGTCCGGCCGATCAGCGACGGCACGCTCTACCCGGCGATCAAACGCCTGGAGGCCGACGACCTGCTGGTCCGTACGACCGAGCCGGGTACGGCGGCGGCGCCCCGGCACACCCTCCACCTCACCGAGGCCGGCCGGACCGCGCTGCTCGACCGGCTCCGCACCCCGGAGGACCTGGACATCAGCGACGAGAACCGCTGGTTCACCGTGCTGGCCTTCCTGCGCCACCTCGACGACGACCCGCGGGCACAGGCCGCCGTGCTGCGCCGCCGGCTCGCCTTCCTCAGCGAGCCGGCCAGCTTCTTCTACGACGGCGCCCGCCCGGTGGGCGCCGAGGAGTTCGGCGACCCGTTCCGGCGCGGGATGCTGCTGATCGCCCGCGCCACCACGGAGGCCGAGCTGGCCTGGCTGCGCGAGACCCTGGCCGCCCTCGACCGGGCCTGACCCGGGACACCGCGGCCCCCGCCTCCCGGCCGAGCCCGGGAGGCGGGGGCGAACCCGCTCGTGGTCAGTGCTGGTGGTGGGCGTGGACGACCGCGTGGCCGCGACCCCGGCCGATCATCCACTTGTTGACCGGCACGGTCAGGGTGAACGCGAGGGCGAGCGAGCCCGCCAGCGCGACCCAGAACAGCGCGTCGCCGAGGCCCGCGTCCATCGCCCCCGGCACGGTGACCATCACGGTGTTGTCGATCAGCTCCATGACCAGGATCGACACGGTGTCGGCGGCCAGCGCGACCTTGACGG
Organism: Kitasatospora sp. NPDC059973; assembly: GCF_042737525.1. Taxonomy (NCBI): domain Bacteria; kingdom Bacillati; phylum Actinomycetota; class Actinomycetes; order Kitasatosporales; family Streptomycetaceae; genus Kitasatospora; species Kitasatospora sp. NPDC059973. Next base: position 6,568 of record NZ_JBHWUI010000245.1, read on the forward strand.
CGGCGCGGACGTCCAGCCCGGCCTTCAGCACGCCGCGCATGGTCAGGGCGTAGCCGAAGACGAAGGCCAGCAGCACCGAGAGCACCACGGTCGCACCGTTGTGCAGGCCGAAGGCGGTGCCGAGGACCATGCCCAGGATCTCGCCGATGGCGCAGCCGGTGAGGCAGTGCAGGGTCGCCTGGGCGGCGGTCCGCCAGCTCGCCCCACCGTCGCCGTGACCACCGTGGCCGCCGTGACCGGCGTGGTCGGCGTGCGCCTCGTGGCCATGGTCGTGCTCGGCGTGCTGGTGCAGGTGTCCGTGCTCGTGCCCTACGGGATGCGCCATGTCGTCCTCCGCTTGCTCCGTGCCGTGCCCCTCGGTTCGTCGTCATCGAACATATACCCCCCAGGGGTATGGAGCAAGCAGTTCGGGCACCGCCTCGCCCTCTTCCCCCTCCGGCCCGCCCGTGCTCCGATGGGACGCATGGCCGATGAACGACGCAACGGGTACGAGGGAACCGGACCGGGCCCGATCACCCCGGACGGGTGCGCGGTGGAGATGTACGAGCGGCTGCCGCTGAACGGCGAGCCCGAGGTGATCAGGAAGGCGGTGCCCGCCGGAGCCCGCATCCTGGAGCTGGGCTGCGGGGTGGGCCGGATGACCCACCCCCTGCTCGACCTCGGCTTCACGGTGACGGCCGTGGACGAGTCCGCCGAGATGCTGGCCCGGGTCCGGGGCGCCCGGACGGTGCGCAGCCCGATCGAGCGGCTGGACCTCGGCGAGCGGTTCGACGTCGTCCTGCTCGCCTCCTTCCTGGTGCACGCCGGCGACCCGGCCGTCCGGCGCGGGCTACTGGACACCTGCCGGCGGCACGTCGCGGACGACGGCCTGGTGCTGCTGCAGCGCGAGGGCGAGGACTGGATGCGCGACGTGCCGCGCGAGCGTCCGCTGGGCCGGGACGGGCTGGTGCGGGTGGCGTCGGTCACCCCGGTCGGGGACGGCGTGAACTCGGTGCACGTCGAGTACGAGTTCCCAGACGCGCGCTGGACCCAGACCTTCCTGTCCCGCCCGCTCGACACCGCCGCGTTCGAGCGGGCCCTGGCCGAGTCGGGGCTGGCCGTGGACGCCCACCTGACCGAGGACCGGACCTGGGTCCGGGCCCGCCCCGTCCCGCGCTGAACGGAGCCGGGCCGCCGCCGGACCGGGCAGGCCGGAACGGGGGCGGAAGCGAGGCTGTCACCTTCACCGCGTAGCATCAGGCGCGCGCCGGGCCCGCGCAGCCCGAGCGCCGGGCGGACCCGGCGGTTCGCATGCCATCGGCATGTGCCCCGTGCATGCCGACGGCATGCTCCCGCACCGACCTACAAGGACCGCTGATGCTCATCGAGCGACGGATACCCCGGGCGGGTGTCCGGTGATCGACTGGTTCCACGGAGCCGTCCTCGGCCTGATCCAGGGGCTCACCGAGTTCCTGCCGATCTCCTCCAGTGCCCACCTGCGGGTCTTCTCGGCCCTGCTGGGCTGGGACGACCCGGGTGCGGCGTTCACCGCCGTGACCCAGCTCGGCACCGAGTCCGCCGTGCTGATCTACTTCCGCCGGGACATCGCCTCGATCGTGAAGACCTGGACGCTCTCGCTGTTCCGCCCGGCGCTGCGCTCGCACCAGGACGCCCGGATGGGCTGGTTCGTGATCATCGGCACGCTGCCGATCGGCATCCTCGGCAAGCTGTTCCAGGACACCATCGAGACCAACCTCCGCGACCTGCGGATCATCGGCACCACGCTGATCGTCTTCGGTCTGATCCTGGCGGTGGCCGACCGGACCCGGGCCGTCCGGCACGCCAAGCCGATCACCGACCTGACCCTGCCGCACGCCGCCGCCTACGGCATGGCGCAGGCACTCGCGCTGATCCCCGGCGTCTCCCGCTCCGGCGGCACCATCAGCGCCGGGCTGCTGCTCGGCTACAGCCGCGAGGCGGCCGCCCGGTACTCGTTCCTGCTCGCCATCCCGGCCGTGCTGGCCTCCGGCCTGCTGGAGCTGACCAAGATCGGCGAGGGCCCCTCACCGACCTGGGGGCCGACCATCCTGGCCACCCTGATCGCCTTCGCGGTCGGCTACGCGGCGATCGCGTGGTTCCTGAAGTACATCTCGAACAACAGCTTCATGCCGTTCGTGGTGTACCGGGTGGCGCTGGGCATTCTGATCATCGTCCTGGTCAGCACCGGCACCCTGGCGGCCGACGCCGGCGTGGTGAAGTAGAACGCGGTTCCACCGAGGACCTCCCGGGTACGACGAAGCGGGCCGGGCACCAGATCTGGTG
>NZ_JBHWUI010000246.1:0-8821 GCF_042737525.1 Kitasatospora sp. NPDC059973
GGGAACGGCGCGACGACATGCACGAGGCCTTCCTCGGCCTCGCCGCCTGCCTGATCACTCACCGCCACGTCCAACGCCTTTGTTAGGACCTCTTACGGGGTGCCGAGAGTGCATGCCGAGCTGAGGGCTCGGGGCCGGGTGGTCAATCGCAAAGCGGATAGCCCGCCTGATGCGCGAGCACGGCATCATCGGCCGCCACCTGCGTAAACGCTGCCGGACGACGGTCCAGGACAGGAGCGTGCCGCCGGCTCCGGACTTGATCGGGCGGGACTTCACGGCGGCGGGGCCCGATCTCCGGTGGGTCGGCGACATCACGTATCTGCCGGTCGGCGGGTCGTGGATGTGTCTGGCCACCGTCATCGACCTGCACTCGCGGCGTCTGGTGGGCTGGTCGTTGGCCGACCACATGCGCACCGGGCTGGTCACCGACGCGCTGGAGGCCGCGGTGGCGGTCCGTGGCGGTCGTGTCGGTGGCGTGATCTTTCACTCGGACAGGGGGTCGCCCAATACGGCTCGGCCGAGTTCGCGAGAGTTTGCCGGCGCCACGGTGTCCGTCGGAGCACGGGAAAGGTCGGCTCCAGTTACGACAACGCTGCCGCGGAGAGCTTCTTCGCCTCGCTGAAGAGGGAGTTGATGCACGGAGTGCGCTGGTCCAGCCAGCACGAGGTGAGGCTGGACGTGTTCCGCTGGATCTCCTTCTACAACGTCCGAAGGCGTCGCTCCACGCTCGGCTACCTCAGCCCGGTCCAGTTCGAACAGCAGACAGCGGCGTCCCGTAGGATCACACTCGCCGCATGAAACTCCGGTGTCCACGTCCCGGGGGAAGGCTCAGTGTCCGACCTCGCCCCTCGCGTGAGGCACGGCCAGGACCAGCGACGTGGACGCGGTGGCGCAGGTCCCCCCGGGCGGTTCGCCACCGTCTTCGCCTGCCTCGATCACCGCGCCGCGCCGTGCGTCGACCCGGACCATGAGCAATCTCGGCGTACTTCTACCAGCCCCGTCACCCGCGACCATCCGGTCCCGCCCCGCCCGCACTGGTATGACGCTTCCTCGGTCGAGCCGACGGTGGGCACCAAGCCCCGCCCGGCTCCCGGTGCCCACTCTCGGGTTGGGCCGTATGCCTGCTCGCTCGCTCGGCCCTGCGCGGAGCCGGCATCGCCCTCGGTCCCTCGGTCGGGTCCCGGTGCGCAGGCCGTGCTCACCGCTCTTCCCCGCCGCAGTGGTCCGACCGGTCCAGTAGCAGCCGCCGCTCTCGCGTCCCTTCGTCAGGTCCCCGGTGGGAGAGGCGACTCCGACGGGAGAACTCTGCCCTGGGTCCCGGTCGCCAGCACTTCTGGCTCCCTACCGGGACGTTTCGGCCAACTCCCGACGGGGCGGTGGCTGCACCGGCGCGGCGCTGGTGTCATGGCGGCTCTTCACGATCGAGGTCGGGGTCGCGGTCCGAAGCTTCCCGTTCGCGCGGCGCTACTGGCGCGGGTGCCTGGCTCGGCGTCGGCGACGCGGAGGCCGTCGATCATGAAAGCCGCGAGGCGTCGTGCCGCTGCGTCGCGCGTGGAGGCGGGCGCGGCGGTCAGTCCGCGGCCGGCGAGGAGAATGACGACGAAGTCATCGAGCACGAAGTCCGGACGCAGCCGGCCCGCAGCTTGCGCGCGGCGGATGAGGGTCGAGACGGCGCGGCCCAACTCCTCGCGGTGTGACACGAAGTCGACGATGCCGGGGTGTGCCGACATGAACGCGTCCGTGAAGCCCTGGTTGCGCGCGTTGAGGAGCAGGGCGCGCTCGATGACGTCGCAGAGCCCGCGCCACGGATCCGGGTCGGCGGTGCCGTCGTAGACGATCGAGCTGCACTCGGCGAGCTCCTCCTCGAACGCCTCAAGCACCAGGTCCTGCTTCGTCGGGAACCGGCGGTAGAGGGTCGCGGGCCCGACGTCCGCACGCCGGGCGATCTGTCGCATCGTCACCCCCAGCCCGGACTCCGCGAAGAGCGACCGGGCCGCGGCGAGGACACGATCGCGGTTCTCCCTCGCGTCGACACGCAGCAGGTGAGTCATCTTTCAGGCGATCTCTCTCACAACAGCAAGTGGACGGATCCGTCCGTTACGTTCGATCGTACGGGAGTCAACCGGCCCTAACCAGTCAGGAGCGATGCATGCGAGCAGTCTCGATCCGTACTTTCGGCGGCCCGGACGGCATGGAGGTCGTCGATGTCCCCGTCCCCAGCCCGAGCGCAGGTGAGGTCGTCATCCGGACCGCGGCGATCGGGGTCGGCGGAGTCGACGCGGTGATCCGGCGCGGCACGCTGGGCGCGCTCGGCCCGGCCATGCCTCGCGACGGTCTGGTGCCGGGAAGTGAGGTGGCCGGGACGGTCGCGGCCGTGGGAGCGGGTGTCGAGGCGTCGTGGCTCAACCGACGCGTCTGGGCGTTCACCGGCCTCTCCGGCGGCTACGCCGAGTACGCGGTCGCGCGGATCGCGAACGTCACGCCGCTGCCCGCCGGCCTGACGCCCGTCGATGCGGTGACACTCGGCAGCGCCGCCCCGGTGGCGCACTTCGCCCTGCAGCAGGCGCACTTCGCCGAGGGCGAGACCGTGCTGGTACGTGGCGCGGCCGGCAGCATCGGCATCGCAGCTGTCGAGATCGCGGCCCAGGCCGGTGCACGGGCAGTCGCGGTGACCACGTCCTCAGCCGAGCGGGGCGAGCGGTTGATGGAGTACGGCGCGACACACGTGCTCGACCGTGACGGGAACAGTACGCGTGGTCCCGAGCCGGCCGGCTTCGATGTGATCGTCGACATCGTCTCCGGGCCGGCGCTGCCCTCGTTCCTCGCGCGGCTCGCACCCCGTGGCCGGCTCGTGCTGGTCGGCCTCGTCGCCGGGCCGCCTCCGGCGGACTTCGGGTCGGCGCTGCTGAGCCGGTTCCGGCAGTCGCTGTCGGTCGCGACCTTCAGTCTGGACACGGTGCCGCGAGCTGACCTGGCCCGGATACGCGCCGACCAGTTGGAGGCCGCGGTGCGAGGTGACCTCAGCGCCGTCGTCCATGCCGTCCTCCCACTCGAAGCTGCGGCAGACGCCCACCGGCTGATGGATGCCGGCGAGGTCTTCGGGCGGGTCGTCCTGACACCGTGACGCACCGCCGCCCGGTGACGTGGGTTCTACTGGTGCACCAACGTGCCGCGCAGGGGTGAGCGTCGAAGTTGGCTACAGGGCACGCATTCCCGGAGCGTGTAGCGGCTGGGCGGGGCATCCGGCTGCGGCTGTCGAGGTCAGGCCTCCTCGGGGCCACCTTGGTGGCCACCCCGGCAGGCTGCACGCACGCTGACGCCCACCCCTGGCCACCCCCGCTCTCCAGGGGCTCACCTCAGGTGGGAGATGAGGATCCATACGGCAACAGCGAGGAACACGATCCCGACCACGCGCTGCATCGTGTAACCCCTGCGCGTGGGCTCCGCGCCATCGGGGTCCTTCACCCACCCTCGCTGGAGCCGCCGGTTCACCCCCCCCGCACCCAGCTCGCCTCCTCCACCGGCGGCCCCAGCGCCGTCTCCACCTTCGCCTACGACCAGCGTGGCCTGCTCACCGCCAGCACCTCACCCAACGGCAACGCCCCCGGCGCCGACCCCGCCGCCTACACCACCACCCACCAGTACGACGCCCTCGGCCGCGCCGTCGCCACCACCGCCCCGCAGATCCTGACCGAGAGCGGGGGAGCGGCCCCCGCCACCACCCGCCCCACCGTCACCACCGGCTACAACGCCTTCGGTGAGGCCGTCACCACCAAGGACCCGCTCGGCCGCATCACCCGCACCACCGTCGATAAGCTCGGCCGCACCACCTCGGCCACCCTGCCCGACTACACCCCGCCCGGCACCACCACACCGCTCACCGCCACCAGCCGCGTCGAGTACGACAAACTCTCCCGAGTCACCGCCAGCACCGACGCGGCCGGCCGGCGCACCACCTACACCTACGACCGCCTCGGCCACCAGGTCCAGCGCGTCGAACCCAACTCCCTCGGCGGCCTCCAGCCCCCCGTCGACGACAACCCGCCCACCTGGACCGCGACCTGGACCCCCACCGGCCTCCCACTGTCCGCCACCGACCCGGTCGGCGCCCGCACCGAGGCCACCTACGACCAGCTCGGCCGCACCCTCACCGCCACCACCGTCGAACGCAAGCCCACCCCCCAGAACCTCACCACCACGTTCACCTGGGACGACGCCGGCAACCAGACCGCCCTCACCACCCCGACCGGCGCCACCAGCACCACCATCTACAACCCCGCCGGCCAGACGGTCACCACCACCGACCCCCTCGGCCGCACCAGCACCCTCGAATACGACACCGCCGGCCGCCCCACGCGCGCCATCGCCCCCCTCGGCGAATCCACCCGCACCCACTACGACACCCTCGGCAACCCCACCACCACCGACAACCTCGACCCCACCGGCACCGTGCTGCGCACCACCACGACTGGGTTCGACCTCGAAGGCCGCGCGGTCTCCTCCACCAGCCCGGCCACCGGCGCCGTCACCAGCACCACCTACGACGCGCTCGGCCGCCCGACCACGCTCACCGAGCCGGTCGCCGCCGGCCAGAACATCACCACCACGTTCGGCTACGACGCCGCCGGCAACCGCACCCGTCTGACCGACGGCCAGGGCAACACCACCGTCTACACCTTCAACCCGTGGGGCCTTCCGGAGTCCACGATCGAGCCCGCCACCACCGCCCACCCGGCGGCGGCCGACCGTACGTGGACCACCGCCTACGACGTCGCCGCCCAGGCCGTGAAGCTGACCGAACCCGGCGGCGTGGTTCGCACCCGCGGCTATGACCCGGCCGGACGTCTGGTCCGCGAGAGCGGTACCGGCGCCGAGGCGGCCACCACCGACCGCGAACTGGCCTACGACAAGGCCGGCCACCTCGTCCGGCACAACTCCTCGACCCTCACCGGCCAGAGCTACGCCTACAACGACCGCGGCCTGCTACTGAAGGCCGGCACCGACCTGAACTCCGCCACCCAGACCTGGGAGTACGACGCCGACGGGCGCCTGGTCAAGCGCTGGGACAAGGACACCGGCGACACCCTCATGGGCTACCAGGCCGACGGCCGGCTGGACTGGGCGCACAACCCCCGCACCGGCACGCAGAACCGGTACGGCTACGACGGCGACGGCCGCCTCGCCACACAGTCCTACGTCGCCCCCGACCCGGCCGACACCACCAAACTCAAGACGATGTCGGAGCGCCGTCTCGGCTACGACCCGCTCGGCCGCCTCACCGGCGACCAGCTGCTCGTCGGCGGCGACACCGCGACCCCGCTGACCGGCACCACCTACGAGTACGACCTCGACGACCGCCTCACCCGTAAGACCGTCGCCGGCACCGTCACCGACCCGGTGCGGGACAACCACTACGGCTACGACCTGGCCGGGCGCCTCACCTCCTGGACCGCCGACACCACCACGACCGTCTACACCTGGGACGCGGCCGGCAACCGCACCGGCAACGGCACCGCCACCGCCACCTACGACGAGCGCAACCGCCTGCTCTCCGACGGCACCAGCACCTACCGCTACACCCCGCGTGGCACCCTCGCCGCCGTCACCACCGGCCTCAAGCAGGAGACCCTCGCCGACGACGCCTTCGGCCGCCTGATCACCGAGGGCACCACCGCCTACACCTACGACGGCCTCGACCGCGTCACCACCCGAAACGCCGCCAGGTTCACCTACGACGGCGGCTCCAACAACCTCACGGGCGACGGCACCTGGAGCTACGCCCGCGACGGGGCCGGCACCCTGCTCGGCGCCACCAACGGCACCGCCAACCTGCGGATCCGCACCGACCAGCACACCGACGCCACCGCCACCCTCAACACCGTCGGCACCACCGTCACCGGCGCCACCACCTACGACCCCTTCGGCAAGCCCGTCACCACCACCGGAACCCGCTCCAGCCTCGGCTACCAGTCCGGCTGGACCGACCCCGACAGCGGCGACGTCAACATGGCCGCCCGCTGGTACCGCCCCGGCACCGGCTCCTTCACCAGCCGCGACTCCTGGCAACTCGACCCCAGCCCCTCCGTCCAGGCCAACCGTTACACCTACGCCAACGCCGACCCGCTCAACCGAACCGACCCGACGGGACACTTCGCTCCGGCGCCAGCGCCGGTCAAACCCGTACCGCTCCCACCGCGGCCGAACCCGCCGGCGCCCAAGGGAGGGGGCGGGGGGCGTACGCCATGGGGCCTGCTCGCCACCATCTTCACCAACATCCTGACCACCAACATGCAGGACGACTCCTGCGAAGCCCAGCTCGGGATGAGCTGCGCGGAATACAACAACCAGCAGCGCCTACAGCCAGGACCAAGCAACCCCACCCTCAACCCCTACTACGGCTACGTGCATCAGGGCTCAGGCCTCGGAGCCCTGATGGCCACCCCCGCCGCAGTTCACCCCGACCCAGGCCAGTGGTCCGGCGCCGACCGGTCCGCCGGCGGCGGGCCCAAGCGGTGGAACCAGTGCCGGGACCGGTACGAACACGGCCTGCCGCACCTGCAAGCGGCCCAAGGCACCCCCGAGCCCGACCGCCGTCAAGGTCGAGCCGCCCAAACGCCTGTGGGACCCGACCAAGGCAACCGTGGAACGGCCCGTCCCCCAGCCTGACTGGATGCCCCCCAAACCCGAAGACGCCCTCAAGTGGCTGTCCGCCTCCTACTCGACCGCCGACCTCCTGGCGATGCTGACCGTCAATCAGAACGCGAGTCCGATCGTCATTGACCTTCCGTGGCCGCTTCCCTCCCAGGGGTTCGGCAACCCCCTGGACCGGTCCGGCCGTGGCGGCGGTAGCTGCTACCGCAACGGTAAGGCGTACATCGACTACGGCGATCTCGACACCGCCCGGGGCAACAGGGCCACCGCCGCGGACGCCTGCATCGACGACTCGCTCATAGACAAGGGCAGCCCGGTCGGGACCAAGAAGCCGGGACGCTACCAGGAAGCACGAGACCTGGCTGACGACGAAGGCCTGGAGCCCGAGACCGCGATCAACGCCTGCCACCTCATCGCGGACAAGCTCGGTGGGGACGGGAAGGATCTCAGGAACCTTTCCACCTGTGCGCGTCAGGCCAATTCCTACCGGAGCGTTGACAACGGCCGGATCGAGGACAACATGCGCGCCTTCGAGAAGGAAGTCATCTATCAGGTGGTGAAGAACAAGCAGATCGTGCACTACAACGTGGAGCCGGTCTACGCCGACGACAGCAAGGTGGTCCCCGTGGCGTACATCATGTTGGCGTTCGGGACCGACGCGGCCGGAGTCCCCGGATTCCAGAAGGCCGAGGTCGTTCCGAACTCGCTCTATGGGCCAAAATCCAAGACCTGGTACAACCTCGGGCTACAGTGAGAGTGATCAATGGCACGCGAATTCGACATCAACAGGCTCATGGAACTCATGCCCCCGCACGACGGGGCCGGTGAATCCGGTGACTGGGCGGCGGTGGAGCAGGCGTGGGGCTTCCGGTTCCCGCGCGACTACACCGAGTTCATCACCCGGTACGGGCAGGGGAGCATCGAGGCCTGCGTTTCTGTGCTCGCTCCTGACGAGCTGATGCCGCCGGACGCCCCGCAACCCGGCATGCGCGGTATGACGGAGGAAGCGCGCTGGCTCTTCGAGGAGGACGGCGAGCCCACCGACGAGGTGCGCTCCGCCGAGCAGATCATCGCCTGGGGAGGCTCCGCCACCGCCGACACCCTGTGCTGGCTGACGGTCGGCGACGACCCGAACGCCTGGCCGGTCCTGGTCCTCGGCAGGAACGGCGGTGCCCCCCAGGTCTATGACATGGGGATGGCCGAGTTCCTCCACGGGATGCTCACGGCGGAGATCGATCCGTGCCCCGTCGGCATCACCGACGCCTGGGGCTGCGAGTCCCCCCGCTTCGTCCACTGGCGGCTTCGGCGGCAGAGGTCACGCGACAGGCTCGATCCGCTGACCGGCGGGCCGAGGATCTGACGCACCAACCTTGTCTGGCGGCCGGCGCTCGGCGCTCGGCCGCCAGACAAAGCGAGGCCGCCAGGGACAGGCGGTGGACAAGAGGGACGAGGGAGGAGACGACGGACACATTCGACATCAACAGGCTCATGGAACTCATGCCCCCGCACGAGGGAGCTGGCGAGTCCGGTGGCTGGGCGGCGGCGGAGTCGGCGTGGGGCTTCCGGTTCCCGCGCGACTACACCGAGTTCATCACCCGGTACGGGCAGGGGGAGATCTCTCGCTCCCTTGCCGTGTTCGCCCCCGACGAACTGATGCCGCCGAACGCCCCGAAACCCGGCATGCACGGCATGACGGAGGAGGCACGCTGGGCCTTCGAGGAGGACGGCGAGCCCACCGACGAGGTGCGCTCCGCCGAGCAGATCATCGTCTGGGGAGGCTCCTGCACCGCCGACACCCTCGGCTGGTTGACGATTGGCGACGATCCCGATGCCTGGCCGGTCCTGATCCTCGGCCGCAGCGGCGGTGCGCCCTTGGTCTTCGACATGCGCATGGCCGAGTTCCTCTACATGCTGCTCTACGGCGGGATCAGCCCGAGCCCCGTCGGCGCCGTCGTGACCTGGGGCGAGCAGCCGCCCCGCTTCGTTCATTGGCGGGCCGAGTAGCGGCGGACCCGGGGTCTGACAGATTGTTCATCCGGCAGGTGGAGCTCAACCACGCGTGGCTGATGGCCAGCTAGTACTGCAACGGTGCTTACCGTGATGAGACTTCAGCTCTTGGGCTGTGGCCTCGTCTCTTGTAGTGGCTGGTCCGGGCCTGGTGTTGGCGTCG
>NZ_JBHWUI010000247.1:0-8730 GCF_042737525.1 Kitasatospora sp. NPDC059973
GGATCCTTCCGGGCCCGGAAGAGCCCGGAGGGATCCGGCCCGGAAATTCCTTCGCCGCCGTGTCGATCCGCGGCCGTCCCGTTCGACCTGGGATAGAGAGGACCGAAGAACGGTCCCCGGGACGAAGGAGAGCAGTCGTGGCGAAGTACATGTTGATCATGCGGGGCAGCGACGAGTCGATCGCGAAGATGATGGAGACGCCGTTCGACGAGATGCTCGCGACCATGGGCCGCTACAACGAGGAGCTGATCCGGGCCGGCGTGCTCGTCGCGGCCGAGGGCCTGGACGACGCGGCGCAGGGCGTGGTGGTCGACGTCAGCGGGGAGACCCCGATTGTCACCGACGGCCCGTACGGTGAGACCAAGGAACTGTTCGGCGGCTTCTACATCCTCGACGTGGCCTCGAAGCAGGAGGCGGTCGAGTGGGCCAAGCGGCTGCCGTCCTTCCCCGGCACCAAGATCGAGATCCGGCGCGTGCCGGGGATCGACGAGTTCCCGCAGGACAACGAGTGGATCATCAAGGAACGGGCATGGCGCGAGCGGACCGGCCAGCTCTGACACCTCCGGCACCGGACGATCCGCCGGGCGGCGCGGCCGCCCGGCGGGCCGTCGAGGCCCTCTGGCGGATCGAGTCCGCGCGGATCGTCGGCGCGCTCACCCGGTACACCGGGGACTTCGACCTGGCCGAGGACGTCGCGCAGGAGGCCCTGGCCCAGGCGCTCGTCGCCTGGGCGCGCGACGGCGAGCCGGCCAGCCCGGTGGGCTGGCTGCTGAACACCGCCCGGCGGCGCGCCATCGACCACTTCCGCCGCCGCGCCGCCCTCGACGACCGCTACGCCGCGCTGGCCGGCGGGCTCGGCGAGGGCGGGGCGAGCTCGGGCGCCGAGCCGCCCGCGGACCGGTCCGACGACCCGCCCTGGGACCCGGACCGGATCGAGGACGACGTCCTCGCGCTGATCTTCGTGGCCTGCCACCCCGTGCTGTCGCCCGAGGCCCGCACGGCGCTGACCCTGCGCGTGGTGGCCGGCCTCTCCAGCGAGGAGATCGCCCGGGCCTTCCTGGTACCCGTGCCGACCGTCCAGGCGCGGATCACCCGGGCGAAGAAGACGATCGGCGCGGCCGGGGTGCCCTTCGAGCTGCCCCCGGCGACGGAACGGCGCGAGCGGCTCGGCGGGGTCCTCAGCGTGCTCTACGTGATCTTCACCGAGGGCTCGACGGCGACGTCCGGCGACCGGCTGCTGCGCCCCGGTCTCGCCTACGAGGCGATCCGGCTGGCCCGCACGCTCACCGCGCTGCTGCCCGCGGAACCGGAGGTGTTCGGGCAGCTCGCCCTCTTCGAGCTCACCGCCGCGCGCTTCCCCGCGCGCACCGGTCCGGACGGCGAGGCCGTGCTGCTGGAGGACCAGGACCGCCGGTTGTGGGACCGCTCCGCCGTCCGCCGCGGCCTGGCCGCGCTCACCCGGGCGACGGCCGCCGGGCGCGGCCTCGGGCCGTACGGCCTGCAGGCGGCGATCGCCGCCTGCCACGCCACGGCCCCCTCCGTCTCGGAGACCGCCTGGGACCGGATCGTGCTGCTCTACGAGGCGCTCGGCCGGGTCGCGCCCTCCCCCGTGGTCGAACTCAACCGGGCGGTCGCCGTCGCCATGGCGTCGGGGCCGCAGGAGGCGCTGCCCCTGGTCGACGCGCTGGCCGCCGCCGGCCGGCTGTCCGGCTCCCACCTGCTGCCGAGCGTGCGCGGCGAGCTGCTCTCCCGGCTCGGCCGCACCGCCGAGGCGCGGGCGGAGCTGGAACTCGCCGCCCGGCTCTGCCGCAACGCCCGCGAGCGGTCGGTCCTGCTGCGCAAGGCGGCGACGCTCGGCTGACGCCGCGTCACCTCGCCTACGGGAACCGGGCGTCTCCCCCCGGCGTCCTCCTCCGCGACGAGGACGGCCGGGGTGCGGGGGCGGCCGTCCCTCGGGTCGGGCGGCCCCGCTCCGGTACACCAGGGGAACGCCGATGATCGAGTACTTCCGTGGCCGCGGCCGGGCCGTCAGGATCGGCTGGGCGGCGGCCCTCCTGGCGCTCCTCCCGGTGGTCGCCGACTTCCACTTCGAGAACACCGTCCGGGAGCACGGCGAGATCACCGGCTACAGCTACCTCAGCGTCTCGGCGATCGTCGCCGCGCTCTGCGGAGCCGTCTACGCGTTCAGGCGCTTCTCGGCGGCCCGGTACGACGGGGCGCTGACCGGGGCCGTCAAGGCCGCGCCGGTCGCCGTCGTGCTGGTCAGCCTGGTCCAGGGCGTGCGCGGCTCGGGGGTGGTGCCCGCGCAGACCGAGTGCCGCGCCTCCTACAGTCTCCACCTCTGCCGCCCGGCCGACACCGCCCGCGGCTGACCGGCCACCGGCCCGCGCCGCTGGGCCGAGCGGGTGGGGTCGGGCGGGGACCGGTGTGGGAGCCGGGGGTGACCACGGGTCGGGGCGGGAGGCTGGTGCTCCGGAGCCGGCGGCAGGCAGGAGAGAGCCCGTGAGTGAGCCCAGCCGTCGAGGTGTCCGCGGCCGCGCGGCGGTGGGCGGTGCGGACCTGTCCGCCGACCCCGGGGTACTCGGGACGGCGCTCGCCGTGGTGCTGGCGTTCTCCTTCGCCGAGGGCTCCTGGCAGTGGTTCTCCACCTACCTCGGTGTGACGCTGCTCGCGGTGGTCCTCTCCTTCGGCCGGGTGCCGGTCCGCACGCCGGGCCGACGCGTCAGCTATGCCTGCAGCCTGGCGGCGTACGCGCTGGTCGTGGGCCTCTGTGTGGCCCTGGCGCTGGCCCCGGCGCTGCAGCGCTGGGACTGGCTGTTCCCGATGCCGGGCACCCGGCAGTCCTGCCCGGAGGCGGGCCGGTACGAGAGCCTGCGGACCCAGGCCGCCCTGGGAGGCCTGGCCGGGGCGGACCCCGACGCGCTGGAGTCCGCGCAGCGGGAGCAGAGCCGCGCGGTCGTCGACGACTGCCTGGCGGCGACGACGACCCACTGGCTGCCGGTCTACGCGCTGGGGGCGGCCCTGCTGGTGGGGGGTGCGGCCGCGTGGTCGTCGGGGCGGGCGAGGACGCGCGGGACGACCGCGGCCTCCGCCTGAACTCCGGCCGCCCCGCGGGCGGGCACGGGCGCCCGGGACGGCGGCCGTACCGGTCAGCGCGCGGTGAACGTCCGGCCGCCCCGCGGGCGGGCACGGGCGCCCGGGACGGCGGCCGTACCGGTCAGCGCGCGGTGAACGTCGCTTCGGTGAAGGGGGCGACCTCGGTGAAGCCCAGCCGCCGGTACAGCTCCACGGCGGCCGCGTTGTCCGCGCGGACGTTCAGCCCGATGTGGTCGCTGCCGTCCGCGAGCTGCCGGCAGAGCGCGGCCACGCAGGCCCCGGCCGCGCCCTGGCGCCGGACCGCGGGGTGCGTCGTGACGTTGCCGAGCACGGCCACCCGCTGGACGGGCGACCAGGCGTGCACGCCCGCGACGGCGACCAGCCGGCCGTCCCGGCGGGCGCCGACGTACTGGCCGGTGTCGAGCATCCGGTCGTCGAACCAGTTCCCCGGGTAGGCCTCGGCGAACAGCTTCACCAGCTCGGGCAGGTCCGCGCGGCCCAGCGGGACCGGCGCCCACGGGTCGGCGGGGTGCGCCGCCGCGCGCTCCGGGTCGGTCAGCACCATCCGCAGCAGGGTGCCGTGGCGGCGCACCTCGTACGCCTCGGCCAGCACCTCGGCCGCGTCGCCGGTCAGGTGGCCGAAGAAGCGGCGCGGCAGGACCGGCAGCAGTTCCCGGACCAGCTCCTCCACCTCCGGTGCCTCGGCGGCCCCGCCGAAGGCCAGCAGGGTGGGGGTGTCGCCGACCGCGTACAGCAGCGCCACCGGGCCGTCCGGGGCGAGGCCGTACCAGGAGGTGTGCGGCCACAGCAGGTCGTCGAGGTCACCGAGTTCCATCAGGTGCAACGCCGGGTCCCGTCGGAAGCGGGCTTCGAGGGCGGCTCGGTCGTGCAGGCTCCGCAAAGGCATCGGGCCAGCATACGGAGGCCGCCGGGCCGGCCGGCCGGAGGCTCAGGAGGTGAGCTGCCCGGGCCGGCCCGGCACCCAGAGCGGCACCGGACCGGCCTGGGCCATCGACCGGATGGCGTACTCCTCCAGCGTGGCGGCCGCCCTGCCCGGGTCCTCGCCGCTCAGTTCCGCCAGGGCGGTGGCGGCGGAGCGGGCGCAGGCGAGGATGAGCGCGAGCGTGTCCTGGCGGCGGTGCCGGCGGCGGACGTAGGCCTCGGACCGTTCGGCGATGCGGCGGTCGTGGCACTCCCGCTCCGCCGCCGCGTCGGGGCCGTCGGCGGTCGCCGCCTGCACGCCGTGCCAGAGCAGGGCGAGCGCGACGGGCTCGACCGGGTGGGCGGTGTCGGAGCACCGGGACCGCTCGTACGCCTCGGCCGACTCCCGGCCCAGCAGCTCCAGCGCCGCCGGCCCGTCCCCGTCGCGGGTCAGCAGGACCAGCTCCGCCGCCCGGCGGACGAGCTGGTGCAGGGCCGCGCCCGCCGGCACCCGGAGCCCGGGCGCGGCCGGGTCGGCGAAGGCCAGCCAGGTGTCGGCGAACGAGGCCGCCCACAGTTGCCACAGCCAGGGCCGGGCCCCGGCCCCGAGCCGTTCGCCGGTCGCCAGCCGGATCAGCCCCACGGCGGCGAGATCCGCCGCATCGGTGTCCGACCCGAGCCCGAACAGCCGTCCACTCCTCATCACGCACCCCCGTCAGCGCCATCACTCTGTGACGCGCACATCTCACCACATTGGGACGCGGACGAACTGGCCACGGCCCCCGATGAGACCCACGACACGTGGCCGGCCGGCTACCCCGGGCCGCTCACCGGAGGTGCCGGCGCCCGGCGGCCCCCCGTGTCAGGAGGGCGTAGACCCCGGCGGCGGTGAGCAGGCCGGCCGGCAGCGAGAGGTCCAGGCCGAGGGCCCCGGCGATCGGACCGGTGTAGAGCGTGTCCACGCTGAGCGCGCCGGCGGTGACGCCCGCCGCGATCGCGGCCGCGCCCGCCGGGTTGACGCCCCCGGTGTACCAGAACGGGCCGCCCGGGGTCTCGTCGGTCAGCGCCGGGCCGTCGTAGCGGCCCCGCCGCAGCAGGACGTCGGTCGCGTAGACGGCCGTGCTGGGACCGAGCAGGACGACGGTGAGCTGGAGGACGTCGCTGACGGTGTCGAGGAAGTCGGCCACCAGCAGCGCGTACAGGGTCAGCGCGACCGAGACGACGCCGTCGACCAGCACGCTGAGCGAGCGGCGGATCCGCAGGCCGACGGCCTGGAGGGCGAGGCCGGCGCTGTAGGCGGTCAGCGCGTTGAGCGAGATCGTGCCGAGGACGAGCGCGAGCAGGAAGAGCGGGGTGAACCAGCCGGGCAGCAGGGACTCCAGCGCGCGCTGCGGGTCGGTCATGTCGACCGCGGTGGCGGCGAAGGCGCCCAGCGAGCAGACCACGACGCTGGGCAGGAAGCCGCCGAGGGCCGTCCAGCCCGCGACCGCCCGGGGGGAGGCGGTGCGCGGCAGGTACCGGGAGAAGTCGGCGCTGGTGGTGTACGACAGCGGGCCGGCGGCGATCAGGGTGACCCCGGCGGCGAGGGTGGCCCACAGGGCGCCGCCGCTCAGCGGTTCGGCCGGCCGGTACCCGAAGTCGGTGCGGCCGAGCACGCGGACGGCGACGACGGCGAAGACGGCGGTCAGGACGAGGGTGATCGGGAGGTAGAGCTTCATGATCGCGCCGTGGCCGTAGACGCTGATGGCGAGGGTGAGCGCGGCGACGAGCACCACCACGACGGCCTTGACCCCGGTGGTGGCGGGGATGCCGACCTTCTCGACCAGGGAGAAGGCGGCGACCGCGGCGGCGGCCAGGTTGAGCGCGAAGTAGCAGACCGAGATCGTCCAGCCGGTGACCGCGTTGTTGACCCGGTTGCCGCGGACGCCGTAGAGCGCCCGGGTGATCACCTCGCTGGGGGTGCCCGAGGCCGGGCCGGAGACCGCGAGCAGGCCGGTCAGCAGCCAGCACAGGTTGCCCGCCACGATCACCGCGACGGCCTGCCAGAGGCTGAGGCCCATCAGGACGAGGGCGCCGCCGACCACCAGGCTGAGGTAGTTCACATTGGCCGCGGCCCAGACGCCGAACAGGTCGCGGGGGCGGCCGCGGCGCTCGGAGTCGGGGATGTGGTCGATGCCGTGCGCCTCCACCCGGGTGGCCCGGTCGGTGGTGCGCGGGGGGTTGGGGACCTCCGTGTGGGGGTCTGGAATCGTGGATTCCATGGAGTCCTCCGAAATGTCGAGCACAGGAGCGGGCTTGTCTATTGGTCGCACATCCAATAGCGTGCCGGGCATGCCGTCAAGCGTTCCGCCGAAACGGGTCCGCAAGACCCCCGAGGCCCGCCGCGCCGAGATCGTGACCCTCGCCGCGACGGTCGCCCTCACCGAGGGCCTGGAGTGCCTCACGCTCCGGCGGATCGCCGACGAGCTGGCCGTCCGGCCCGGTCTGATCAGCCACTACTTCCCGGTCGCCGAGGACCTGGTCACCGAAGCCTTCGCCACCGCGGCGACGGCCGAGCTGGACGAGCTGATCCCGGCCGACCGGCCGGCGGGGCAGGCCCTCGGCCGGCTCGCCCGGTTCCTCGCCCGGACCACCGGCGAGGAGTACGACGACCTCAGCCGGCTCTGGCTCAACGCCCGGCACCTCAGCCGGTTCCGGGCCGGACTGCGCGAGCAGGTCGGCCGCCAGGAGGCACTCTGGCGCGACCGGCTGACCGGCCTGATCACCGACGGCGTCGACAGCGGGGCCTTCCGCACGGACGATCCCGCCTTCGCCGCCGTCCAGATCCTCGTCGTCCTCGACGGGCTCGGCGTCCACGCCAACACCGACCGCAGCGGCCACCCGCCGGCCGCGAAGGCGCTGGCCGCCACCACCGCCGAACGCGCCCTGGGCCTGGCCGCCGGCACCCTCACCGAGCCGACCGCCGTCCCCTGACCTGCCCGCCCGACCCACCGAGGGCCGCCGTCCGGCGGCCCGGCGAACGCAAGGAGCCGCCCGTGCCCACCGACCTCGTCCTGCTCTCCGGCCGACTGCTCGACCCGGGCACCGGCGCCTTCCTGCCGCACAGCGCCCTCGCGGCCGGCGGCGGCCGGATCACCCACCTCGGCGACGACCGGGAGATCCGGGCGCTCGCCGGCCCGGCGACCACCGTGGTCGACCTCAAGGGTGCGGTGGTCACCCCCGGCCTCGTCGACGGCCATCTGCACCCGGTCTCCGGCGCCGAGCGCACCATGGGCGTCGACCTCTCCGGCTGCGCCGACCTGCCGGCCGTCCGGGAGGCGCTGGCCCGGGAGGCCCGGGGCCTCACCCCCGGCGGCTGGCTGCGCGGCTGGGGGCTCGACCCCAACGCCTTCGGCGACCTGCCGGTCGGGGCGGCCGCCCTGGGCGCCGTGCTCGACGGCCTCCCCGCGGCGCTCGACCTCTTCGACGGCCATTCGATGGTCGTCAGCCGGCGCGCGCTCGAACTGGCCGGCATCGACGGACCGCGCGCCTTCGAGCAGGCCGCCGAGATCGTCTGCGACCCGACCGGCCGCCCCACCGGGCTGCTGCTGGAGGACGCCGCCTGCGACCTGGTCGAGGCCGTCGCCCCCCGGCCCACCGCCGACCAGGTGCGCGAGCGGGCCGCGGCCGTCCTGCGCGACATGGCCGCCGCCGGCCTGACCGGCGGTCACGCCATGGACGCCAACGGCGACAGCCTCGCCACCTACGCCGCACTGGAGGCCGAGGGCGCCCTCGCCCTGCGGCTGCGCATCGCCCCCTGGCTCCAGCCCGACGCCGACACCGAGGCCCTCGCCGCACTGATCCGGCTCCAGGGCACCGGCGGTGACCGCTGGCGGGTGGACGGGGTGAAGCTGTTCATGGACGGCACCATCGACAACGGCACCGCCTGGCTGGAACACCCCGACTGCCACGGCCAGTCCACCCACGCCTTCTGGCCCGACCCCCTGGCCTACACCCGGGCGATCGAGCGGCTCCACCGGGCCGGCGTGCCCACCGCCACCCACGCGATCGGCGACGCCGCCGTCCGGCACGCGCTCGACGCCGTCGAGCGGGCGCAGGCCGACCCGGCCGGCCCCGGGCGGGCCGTCCGGCACCGGATCGAGCACATCGAGACCGTGCCCGACGACACCGTGCACCGGTTCGGCCCGCTCGGCGTCGTCGCCTCCATGCAGCCCACCCACTGCACCGACTACACCCGGGCCGACCACACCGACAACTGGTCCCGGCGGCTCGGCGAGGAGCGTGCCTCGCGCGCGTTCCGCTGCCGCGACCTGTGGGACGCCGGCGCCACCGTCGTCCTCGGCTCGGACTGGCCGATCGCCCCCTACCCGCCGCTGGGCGTGATGGCCGGAGCCCGCCACCGCCGCCCCAGCCGCGACCTCACCGAGCCGCCGCACGGGATCGAGCAGGCGCTCACCCCGCTGGAAGCCCTCCGGGGCATGACCGTCAACCCCGCCCGGGCCGCCGGGGAGGAGCGGACGGCCGGCCGGCTCGCCGTCGGCCACCGGGCCGACCTGACCGTGCTGGCCGACGACCCGCTCACCGTCCCCAGTACCGAACTGGCCGCACTGCCGGTCCTGTTGACCGTCGTGGACGGGCGGCCGACGCACCGCTCCCCCGGCCTCTGACCGGGCCGACACGATCCGGCGGCGCCGGGCCCGGGCACCCCAGGTG
>NZ_JBHWUI010000248.1:0-8660 GCF_042737525.1 Kitasatospora sp. NPDC059973
GGGCCGCGGCGGCCCCCGCGCCGACCCCCGGCGGCGCCAGCGCCGCCCAGCCGCCCACCACCCCGCAGGGCGCGGTGAGCGGCCTCTACGGCGAGGAGCCGGGCGCCCGTTCCCCCGCCGCCCCGCGGGCCACCGCGGAGCCGCTCACCAGGGCCGCGATCGTCGAGCGGGCGCAGAGCTGGCTCGCCCAGAAGGTCCCGTACAGCATGAGCCGCTTCTGGTCCGACGGCTACCGCCAGGACTGCTCCGGCTTCGTCTCGATGGCCTGGGGCCTGGACAGCAGTCAGACCACCTGGACACTGCCCGACTTCGCCGACCGGATCACCAAGGCGGACCTCCAGCCCGGCGACATCCTGATCTACAACAACCCGGCCAACCCGCAAGCCGGCTCGCACGTGACCCTCTTCGGCGGCTGGACGGACTCCTCCCGCACCCGCTACCTGGCGTACGAGCAGACCTCCCCCGGCACCACCCGGCGGGACACCCCGTACGCCTACTGGAGCAACTCCGCCTCGTACCTCCCGTACCGCGCCAAGGCGCTCTCCACCACCGGCAGCAGCAACGACGGCGCCGGCTCTGCGTCGACCGCCTTCCCGGGCGCCGACAAGTTCGGCCCCGGGGCGAACAACGCCCACGTCACCGAGCTCGGCCGGATGCTGGTCGAGCGCGGGGGCGGCCGGTTCTACACCGAGGGCCCCGGCCCGCGCTGGGGCGAGGCGGACCGGAAGGCCACCGAGGCCTTCCAGCTCGCCCAGGGCTGGCGCGGCAGCGAGGCCGACGGCCTGCCCGGCAAGGACACCTGGAACTACCTGGTCGCCCACAAGGGCCGCGACATCCCCGCCGCCGCCACCCGGCTCCCCCCGCCCCCGGTCACCCCCGGCGGCGACAGCGCGGCGCCCGCCTTCCCGGGCGGCGACCGGTTCGCCCCGGGCGCCGACAACGCGTCCGTGACGCGGCTCGGCGAGCAGCTGGTCCGCAGGGGCTTCGGCCGGTTCTACACCGAGGGCCCCGGCCCGCGCTGGGGCGAGGCCGACCGGCTGGCCGTCCAGGCCTTCCAGCTCGCCCAGGGGTGGAGCGGCGCCGAGGCGGACGGCTACCCCGGGCCGGACACCTGGCACCGGCTGTTCGCGCCGTAGCCCTCCCGGTGCCCGCCCTCCAGGGGAAGGCCGGGCGGGCGGCCCGACATCCAGTGGAAGAGACCCATCGCCACGCTGGTCGCCAGGTTGAAGCTGGAGACGCCGGGCTGCATCGGCACCGCGACCAGCCGGTCCGCCCGCGCCTTCAGCTCCGCCGAGACCCCGTGCCGCTCGGTGCCGAAGGCCAGCAGCGCGTCGTCCGGCAGGGCCACCGTCCGGATGTCCGAGCCCTCCGGGTCCAGCACGTACAACGGGCCGGCGGGCAGCTCGGGCAGCTCCAGCCGCTCGACGGCGGTGGCGAAGTGCAGGCCGGCGCTGCCCCGCACCACGTTCGGGTGCCAGGGGTCCAGGTCCCCCGTGGTCACCACGCCGGTGGCGCCGAAACCGGCCGCCAGCCGGATCACCGCGCCCACGTTGCCCAGGTTGCGCGGATTCTCCAGCAGCACGACCGGCGCCGTCCGGGGCCGCCGGCCGAGGGCCGCCAGGTTGGCCGCGCTGGTCGGGCGCCCGGCCCGCGCGACCACCCCGGTGGGGTGCAGCCTGGGCACCAGCGTCCGCAGCGCCGCCTCCGGCAGCTCCACGGCCAGGGCGGCCACCGCGGGGGCGACGTCCTCGGCCAGCTCGGCGGCGAGCGCCAGCAGCGCGGCCCGGTCGGCGGTCAGCAGCTGCCGGACGTCCCCACCGAAGCGCAGCGCGTGCTTGAGCGCGTGGAACCCGTCCAACAGCACCGTGTCCGGCGCCGCCGCGCCCGCCCGCCACTCCCGCACCCGCTCGTCGTCCATGACGTCCACTCTGCCACCCCCGCCCCACCGCCCCCGCGGGGGCGCCCGACCGCCGGCCGAGGCCCGCAGGTGCCCGGCCCGCCACGCCGCTCCGACCGGCCGCTCCGCCCGGCGCTCCACGACGTGCCCGCAGCGTGCCCGCAGCGTGCCCGCCGGCCCGCCGACCCGCCGACCCGCCGGACGGCTACCGCCCGACCGCCCGCGGCTACCGCGCCGTGGACTCCTGCGCGCGCTGCGCCGGGGTGGCCGAGGCGCCCCCGCGCAGCGCGCGCTCCAGGTCCTTCAGCGCCTGGAGCAGCAGTCGGCTGCTGGTCCGGACGACATCGCGCTGGACGCTCGCCGGGGCCTGCGCCAGCCGGTCCTCCAGCCCGCGCTGCGCCTCCCGCACGGCGTCGAACTCCACCGGGCGGTCGGTGAGCAGCGCGGCCGCCGCGAGCGCGGTGGCCAGCCGCAGTTCCTCGGCGAACTCGGCGGCGCCCGGCACCGGGTCGGCGTCGGCGGTGGGCAGGTGGGCCTCCAGCAGCACGGCGACCCGGCCCAGGTGGCCGACCGCCGCCCGGGCCCGGTCCAGCTGGCGGCGGCTCACCCCGGGCAGCCCGGAGGCGTGCCGGCCGGGCTCGGCGTCGGCCCGCTGCATCGCCTGGAGCAGCTCGGACCGGGCCTCCCGGGAGTCCAGCAGTGCCGAGCGGACCTCCCGCCCGCGCGGGGCGCCCGGGTCCTCGTAGACGGCGAGCACCGCGGCCGCGTAGCGCCCGGCGGCGGCCAGCCACTCGGCCAGCCGCTCGCCGAGCCGGGCGGTCTGCCAGGTGGGGAAGAGCGCGTAGGCGAGCAGCGCGACGGAGCCGCCGAGGAAGGTCAGTCCGACCCGCTCGAAGGCGGTGACCAGCGGGTTCCCCTCCTGGAGGCCGAGCAGGAAGACGACGTAGGAGGAGATGCAGACCGTCATCAGCGCGTAGCCGGTGCGCAGGGTGAGGTACGCGCCGCCGATGCAGAGCACCGCGAGCGCGGCCAGCACCCACTCGCCGGGGTGGGCCAGCTGCACGACCAGGGTGGAGACCGCGACGCCGACCATCGTCCCGGCCAGCCGGGCCACGCCCCGGCTGTAGGTCTGCGCGAAGTCGGGCCGCATCACCATGGCGGCGGTCATCGGGGCCCAGTAGCCGTGCTCGAAGCCGAGCAGCCGGGCGAGCAGGTAGGCGAGCACCACGACCGCGGTGAGCCGGACGGCGTGCTGGAACACCGCCGAGTGCGGCTGGAGCTGGCGCCGCACCGCGCGCAGGGCGACCGGCAGCATCCGGGAGAGCGGCGGTTTGAGCAGCGCCCCGCCGGCGCCGACCACCGGCGTGCTGATGGTGTCCTCGTCGCCGCGCTCCAGGGCGTCCGCGGCCTTGCGCAGCAGCCCGGCCAGCCGGCGGGCGGCCCGTCGGCTGGCGCCCTGCAGCTCCGGCCCGTCGGCCGGGGCGGCCAGCGTGAGCGCCGGTGCGGAGCGGGGCAGCTGCAGCGGATCACCGGTGCGGACGGCCCGCGCCAGCGCGTCCATCGCCTCGGCGGCGGCGGCCAGCACGGCCCGGGCCCGGTCCCGCTCGGGCCCCTCCTCGGGGGCGCCGACCTTGGGGTCGGCGATCGCGGCCAGGGTCGGGCGGACCCGCTCGGCGATGCCGCGCAGCCCGCGAAGCTCGGGCGGCCGGCGGCGGTCCTGCCAGGGCGTCAGCGCGGCCGCGTGCCGGGCCGTCATGAACGGCGCCGGGTCGACGTGCGCGGTCGGGTCCTGGCGCAGCCGCCGGGCGTAGTCGGCGAGTTCGGCGTAGGTGTCGGCGAGCGCCTCGCGCTGGGCGGTCCAGCTGCCGATCGGCCAGAACGTGATGACGGCCGCCTGGACGACGCCGCCGAGGGCGCAGACCAGCCCGTGGCCGAGCGCGGCGGGCACGCTGACCGGGAGCTGGACCACGACCAGCATGACCGAGAGGGTGTTGGCGGCGACCACCCCGGCGGTCGGCCCGATCGCCCAGGCGAGGCCCGCCCCGAAGGACCAGACCGCGAGCAGCACCGGGAACGCCCCGTACACCCCGGCCGCCAGGTACCCGAGGAAGGTACTGGTGCCGAGACCGATCCCGGCCGCGACGGCGAGCGTGGGCCGGGGGCGGAAGCTGCGCTGGAAGGTGGCCGTCCCGGCGATGAACGCGCCCATCGCGGCCGAGGTGGCGAGCCGGGGCCCGCCCAGGGCCAGGGTCGGGAAGAGCACCAGGGCGACGGAGACGGCCCCGCGGGCCGCGCGTTTGGGGTCGGTGAGCGCCCGGTCCAGGGTCAGTCCGGTCCGCGCGGTGTCTCGGAGTGCGGCAAACCAGGACATAGCGGTCAGCTTAGGGGAGCGGCTCCCTCCGGGAGCGCAGGCTCCCGGCACGCGCCACCAGGCTCCGGGACCGTACCGCCAGGCCACCGACGTGCGCGGCGGCCCAGCGCAGCACCCCGGTCGGCAGGAAGACCGCGTCCGCCGCGACCATCGCCAGCGAGAACACCGGCAGCCCCAGCAGCACCGCGATCCCCAGGTGTTCGGCCATCATCACCGCCAGCAGCACGTTCTTGATCCGCCGGTCGACCAGCGTGAACGGGAACGCCACCTGGAGCAGCACCGTCCCGTAGGAGACCAGGAAGACCGGCAGCAGGGCCGAGCCGACCAGCCCGGACAGCCCCGGCCAGGGCGTGAAGTAGTCCAGGTGCAAGGGGTAGTAGAGCGCGGTGCCGTCCTGCCAGCGCGAGCCCTGCACCTTGTACCAGCCGGCCGTGGCGTAGATCAGCACCACCTCGGCGGCGATCACCAGCATCGCGCAGTTGTGCACCATGTTCGCCAGCGCGTCCAGCACCGCGCGCGGCTCGCCGTCCGGCCGCAGCCGCCCGAGCAGCCACCAGAGCCCGGCCACCGCCCACAGGCCCCAGAACACCGGCGCCCAGCCGACGTGCGGGAAGGTCGCGGCCGTCCAGGTCAGGCTGTCCCCGGAGAAGTCGCCGAGCTGGCAGACCAGCAGCACCGCCCCCAGCACCGCCCAGAGCAGCACCCCGCTCCGCCCGGGGGCCGGCCGCCGGGCGTCCAGCGACCAGACCCGCGCGCAGCGGGTGAAGACCAGGTAGACGGCCATCAGGTGGACGACGTTGTCGCCGCCGTCGCCGAGGAAGACGTTGCGGTTCTGCAGCGACAGCACGGTGACCAGGAACAGCACGGTGCTCGCCCGGGTCCGCCAGCCCAGCAGGACGGCGAGGGCGGCCAGCACCGCCAGGTGGTAGACCAGCTCGAACCAGAGCCGCCCGCCGAACCACGGCAGCACCGTCAGCGCGCCGTTGTCCGCCAGCAGCCGCTCGGCCAGGTCGAGCGACCACGGCGAGGTGTCGCCGTAGAGCACCCGCCGGTGGGGCCACTCGCGCAGCAGGAAGGCCAGCCAGACCAGGCCGAAGCCGATCCGCACCGCGGCCGCCTGGTGGCGCCCGAGCGCCTGACCGGTGAAGGCCGCGAGGGCCCGCCCGAGGGCGGCGCGGGGGCCCGCACCGGGCCGTCCGGGGGCCGGGAGCGCCGGCGCCTCCGGCCGCGGCTGCCGGGGGATCCCGTCGAGCAGCTCCGGCCCGACCGTCGGGGGCACGTCGCTCACCCGAGCCCCCGGAAGTCCTCGTCGCCCACCGGCCACCACGGCAGCTCGCGGACCTTCGGCGCGGGCGGCGCGGCCTCCCCGCTCCAGTCCGGCGGCGGGACGGTGGCGGCCGTCACCCGGAACTCGATCTGCAGGATCCGCTCGCCGTCGACGCTCCGGCCGATCCGCTGCAGCGCGATCCGCTTCAGGTACTGCTCGGCCAGCTTGCCGCGCGGGTTGGTCAGCGAGTCGTCCTGCGCGCTGTGCGAGCCCTCGTAGAAGTCCCAGGCCCGGCGGAGCAGGTTCTGGTCGGCGTGGCTGGGCGCGGGGTTGCCGCGGATCGCCGCGACGTCCCGGGCGGTCAGCCCGGTCCAGTCGTGGGTCCTGGTCGCACCGCCGTCCGCGACCGTGCGCACCCGGGCGTCCAGACTGACGTTCTGCTGGAGCGGGTTGGGGGCGAACAGTTTCCAGTTCTGCTCGAACTCCGGGTACACCAGGCCGTCGACCTGCTCCCGGTACTCCCGGGAGGCCGAGTTGGCCGGGGCCACGTGCAGGAACACCGCGGCGAGGAAGAGCCCGGTGCCCGCGACCAGCACCGCGCCGGCCACCCCGAGCACGGTCAGGGCCGGCCCTGACCAGGGCCGGCCGGCGGGCGGCGCCCCGGTGTCCTCGGTCCCGGCCATGGCATCGTCTCCCCAGCCTCCGGCCGGGAGGGTCCCACCCTGCCGGACGTACGCCGCCGGTCCCGTCCCGGCTCGGTCGAGCGCCCATCCTGCCCTACCCGGGCGCCGGCGGTCCCGGCGGCGGGGGAGGCGGCCGCACCGCGCCCCCGGGGGACGGACTAGAGGACGAAGGCGTCCCGGCCGTCGCTGCTCACCATCGGGCGCCCGGCCGACTCCCACGCGTACATCCCGCCGTCCACGTTGACCGCGTCCCGGCCGTTCTGCACCAGGTACTGGACGACCTGCGCGGAGCGCCCGCCGACCCGGCAGAGCACGTAGAGCCGCTCGTCCGGCAGCTCGGCGAGGCGGGCGATCACCTGGCCCATCGGGATGTGCAGCGCGCCGTCCACGTGGCCGGCGTCCCACTCGTCCTGCTCGCGGACGTCCAGCAGGGCGGCCTCGGCGGGGACGGCGGCGGCTTCGGCGGTGGGGATCTGCGGGAACATCGTCTGACTCTCCTGGGGCTCGGTCCGGTGGGCCCCATTGTCTCCCACCGGCTGCCCGCCGAGCAGCCGTTCCAGCTCGGCCTGCTGGGCCGCGGCCTTGGCCAGCAACTGGTCGGCGAGCTCCTCCAGCAGCCCGTCCGGGTCCTGCGGGGCGAGCGCGAGCAGCTGGCCCATCGCGGTGTTCTCCAGCCTGACCTGCTCGGTGGCGGTCTCGGCGATCTTGGCGGTGAGCCACTCCAGCCGCCGGCGCAGCCAGCCGAGCCGGTCCGGGGCGTCCACCGCGGGCGCCGCCTCGGGGGCGGTGGACCACTCGGCGGCCAGGCCCTCCAGGGCCTCGGTGTCGCCGTACGCGTAGGCCTCGTTGACCCGGGCGATGAAGGCCGCCCGGCGCAGCTGCTCGGCCGGGTCGGTGGTCAGGTCGGGGTGGGCGCGGCGGACGAGCTCGCGGTAGACCCGCTGGGCGTCCCGGCCGGGCCGCACCCGGGCCGGCGCGGCCGGCGGCGCGGTGGCCGCGTCCTGCTCCTGCACGCTGTCGAACAGCGCGTCCAGGTCGGGGAGTTCGTCCACCCGCAGGCGCGCCTCGGCGGCCCGCCGGAGGTCCTCGGGGTGCCCGGTCCGGGTGGCCACCGTCTCGGCGATCAGCGCGTCCAGCTCGTCCAGCCGGGCGTAGAGCGGGCCGAGGAGCTGATGGTGGATCAGCGCGAAGTTGTCGATCTCGACCCGCAGCGTCTGCGTGTCGACGTCCATGGTCAGCCAGGCGAGTTCGGCGGCGGCGACCCGCTCCTCCAGCTCCTGCTGCTCCGGATCCGTCCAACGGGCGGGGCTCTGCGCGGTCACGTCTCGCCTCTGTCTCGTCCTGCCGGCTCGTCCTGCTGCCGTGCCCTCCGCCGTACCGGGAGCGGCACGCCCGCCCCGCGGGGCGGCCCGGCCTGCCACCCTACCTCCGTGCGCGCTGCTCCTCCCGGGTGGACGAGGAGCGCGGCCGGCGGCGCACCCCCGTGCCGCTCAACTGATACTGATGAATCTCCCCGTTTCGCTATCGAGCCCGGCCCGGTCCGTGCTTCGCTGGTACGCACAGCGTGCCTCCTCCAGAGAGACGGCCACCTCCAGGCGTGGCGGCCAGGCGGGAGCAGACCGAATCCATGGTGGACGAGCCCAACTCAACACCGCGTCCGGCGGCCGGCACGGCCGGGTCCGGGGCCTTACCGGGCGACCAGCCCTCAGGGGTGGTCGCGCTGGTCCGGCTCGCCCTCGTCCTGGTCGACCGGACGGGCCGGATCGCGCAGTGGAGCAGGTCCGCCGAGGAGTTGTTCGGGCACCGCGCCGACGTCACCCACGACCGGCCCGCCTCGGGCCTGCTGCCGGCCGTCGAGCCGCGCAGCGTCCCCGGCCCGGCCGCCGCCCCCGCCGTCCGGCACCGCCGCGACGCGCTGGACACCCTGGCCGAGCTGACCTCCGGCGGCCGTCCGTGGGCCGGGCAGATGCCGGTCGTCGACCGCGAGGAGCACCTGCGCGACGTGCTCTGGTGGGCCTATCCGCTGGCCGGACGGACCGGCGGGCTGCTGGCCCTGGCCGCCGACGCCCGCCCGCTGCGCTCCACCGGGCCGCGGCTCGCGCTCGGCGAGCGCCTGCTGCCGTTCGCCGCCACCCCCGCCGCCCGGGGCGGCTTCCACCGGCTCACCGCCGCCCTCACCGCGCCCGGCCGCCCGGTGCCCGAGCCGCTCGCCCGGCTGCTGCCGGCCGGCTCCGGCGACCGCCCGGCCGCGCTGCTCGACGCGCTCGCCCGGGCCGGTCTGCCCGCCCTGCGGCTGGACGCCGGCACCGTGCTCCCCGTACTGCCGGCCGATCCGCAGGCCGGCACCGCGCACGCGGCCGCGGGCATCGGCCGCCGCTACCCGACCGCCCAGCAGCGGGCCGCCCGGCTCGGCCCGCCCCCGCAGCCCGAGCAGCCCGCCCC
>NZ_JBHWUI010000249.1:0-8360 GCF_042737525.1 Kitasatospora sp. NPDC059973
GCCACGAACGCGGCCACGGACCCGGCCCGCAACACCGCCGGCCACGCGGCCGGAGACGCCGCGGGGAGCGCCCCTGACGGAACCCCCGCCGCCCCTGCCGCTGCCGCCCCCGCCGCCCCCATCGCCCCCATCGCCCCCGTCGCCACCCCGGAGGGCCTCCCCGACGGACCGGCCGCCCCGCCCGGGGCGCTGCGGCTGCCCGAGGCACCGCTGCCGCCGAGCGAGGTGGACCGGCTGGTCGGCGGCATGCACCACGACCCACACGGCCTGCTCGGCGCCCACCCGGTGCACGGCGGCACCGCGATCCGGGTGCTGCGCCCGTTCGCCGAGCGGGTGGTGGTGGAGACCGCGCACGGCCCCGCCGAACTCACCCACCAGCAGAACGGCCTCTTCACCGGCCTGCTGGCCGGCACCGAGGTGCCCGACTACCGGCTGCTGGTCAGCTACCCCGGCAGCGAGCCGCTCAGCCAGCACGACGGCTACCGCATCGCGCCCACCCTCGGCGAGCTGGACCTGCACCTGATCTCCGAGGGCCGGCACGAGCAGCTCTGGCGGGCCCTCGGCTCGCACGTGCGCACCGTCGGCGGGGTGCCCGGCACCGCCTTCGCGGTCTGGGCGCCGAACGCGGCGGGCGTCCGGCTGATCGGGGACTTCAACCACTGGGACGGCACCGCGCACCCGATGCGCTCGCTCGGCTCCTCCGGCGTCTGGGAGCTGTTCGTCCCGGGCCTGGCCGAGGGCACCCAGTACAAGTACGAGATCCACACCCGGCAGGGCTGGGTGCTCGACAAGGCCGACCCGCTGGCCCGGGCCGCGCAGTGCCCGCCGGGCACCGCCTCGGTCGTCACCTCCTCCTCCTACCGCTGGCAGGACGACGAGTGGATGGAGCGCCGGGCCCGCGCCGCGCACCACCGGGCGCCGATGTCGGTCTACGAGCTGCACCTGCCGTCCTGGCGGCCCGACCTCACCAGCTACCGGGCGATCGCCGAGGAACTGCCCGGCTACCTCAAGGAGTTGAACTTCACCCACGTGGAGTTCATGCCGGTGATGGAACACCCCTTCGGCGGCTCCTGGGGCTACCAGGTCTCCGGCTACTACGCCCCCACCGCCCGGCTCGGCAGCCCCGACGACTTCCGGCACCTGGTCGACACCCTGCACCGGCACGGCATCGGCGTGATCGTCGACTGGGTGCCCGCGCACTTCCCCAAGGACGACTTCGCCCTCGCCCGCTTCGACGGCGAGCCGCTGTACGAGCCGGCCGACCCGCTGCGCGCGGAGCACCCCGACTGGGGCACCCTGGAGTTCGACTACGGCCGCACCGAGGTGCGCAACTTCCTGGTCGCCAACGCGGTGTACTGGTGCGAGGAGTTCCACATCGACGGCCTGCGGGTGGACGCCGTCGCCTCGATGCTCTACCTCGACTACTCCCGCGAGGGCGGCGCCTGGACGCCCAACCAGTACGGCGGCCGGGAGAACCTGGACGCGGCCGCCTTCCTCCAGGAGATGAACGCCACCGTCTACCGGCGCTGCCCCGGCGTGCTCACCATCGCCGAGGAGTCGACCGCCTGGGAGGGCGTCACCCGGCCCACCGACAGCGGCGGCCTGGGCTTCGGCCTGAAGTGGAACATGGGCTGGATGCACGACTCGCTGGTCTACATGTCCAAGGAGCCGGTGCACCGCAAGTACCACCACAACGAGATCACCTTCTCGATGGTGTACGCCTACTCCGAGAACTACGTGCTGCCGATCTCGCACGACGAGGTGGTGCACGGCAAGCAGGCGCTGGTCTCCAAGATGCCCGGCGACTGGTGGCAGCAGCGCGCCAACCAGCGCGCCTACCTGGGCTTCATGTGGGCCCACCCGGGCAAGCAACTCCTCTTCATGGGGCAGGAGTTCGCCCAGGGGTCGGAGTGGGACCACGAGCAGGGCCCGCAGTGGTGGGTGCTCGACGAGCAGTCCTGGCCGGCCGCCGGGGAGCACCTCGGGATGCGCCGGCTGGTCCGCGACCTCAACCGCCGCTACCTCGACGCCCCGGCGCTCTGGGAGCAGGACACCACGCCGGACGGCTTCCGCTGGCTGGACGGCGGCGCGGCCGAGGACAACCTGCTCTCCTTCGTCCGGTACGCCGCCGACGGCTCCCCGCTCGTCGCGGTCTGCAACTTCTCCCCCGTCGTGCGGCACGGCCACCGGGTCGGCCTGCCCGCCCTCGACGGCCGCGAGCAGCTCTGGGAGGAGGTGCTGAACACCGACGCCGAGACGTACGGCGGCGCCGGCGTCGGCAACTCCCATCCGGTGAAGGCCGAGTCCGTCCCCTGGAACGACCAGCCCCGCAGCGCCGAACTCGTCCTGCCGCCCCTCGCCACCGTCTGGCTCCGCCCGGCCTGAGCGCGCCCGGTCGGTGCCGGGCCGTCGTGCCCGGCACCGACCGGCCCCCGGGCTCCCCGCCGGAGGCCGGGGGCCACCGCGGCTCCAACCCGTCGGCGGGCTGGCCCCCGGCCCGCCCCGACGTGACCTTCGTCCCTTGCCCCGGCCGGGGCCCTCTGCTCGCGGACGTCCGTTCCCGGTGCGAAGGTATGGTCGATATGACCATCCTCTGAGACGACGGGACGGAGAGACCCACGTGGCGCGCAGCGTGTACGTGACCGGGATCGACCGAGGGGACGGCCGGCAGGCCGTCGAACTCGGGGTCATGGAACTGCTCACCCGCCAGGTGGACCGGGTCGGGGTGTTCCGGCCGCTGGTGCACGCGCACGCGCCCGGCGAGCGGGGCTCCGACCACGTCGTCGAGCTGCTGCGCACCCGCTACCGGGTCGACCTGCCCACCGCCGAGCTGTACGGGCTCACCTACGAGGAGGCGGCCGCCCTGCAGGCCGCCCAGGGCCAGGACGAGCTGGTCTCCACCCTCGTCGACCGGTTCCGGGCGCTGGAGCGGCGCTGCCAGGCGGTGCTGGTGCTGGGCACCGACTTCGCGGACACCAACATCCCCGACGAGCTGGCCTTCAACGCCCGCCTCGCCAACGAGTTCGGCGCCGCCGTGCTGCCGGTGGTCGGCGGCCACTCCGAGGACCCGGCGGCGGTGATCGCCGAGGTCCGCAACGCCCACCGCGCCTACACCGACCTCGGCTGCGAGACCCTCGCGATGGTCGCCAACCGGGTCGCGCCCGGCGCCAAGCAGCGGATCCAGCGCACCCTCGGCGAGAAGCTGCCGATCCCCGCGTACGTCATCCCCGAGGAGCCGGCGCTGGCCGCGCCGACCGTCGCCCAGCTGGTCGAGGCCACCGGCGCCGAGGTCCTGACCGGGGACGCGGCCGGGCTGGCCCGGGACGTCCGCGGCTTCGTCTTCGGCGGCGCCATGCTGCCGACCTTCCTGGACGCGCTGACCGAGGGCGCCCTGGTGGTCACCCCCGGGGACCGCGCCGACCTGCTGATCGGCTCGCTGGCCGCGCACGCCGCCGGCGCCCCGCCGATCGCCGGCGTGCTGCTGACGCTCGGCCAGCACCCCGGCCCGAACGTGATGGCGCTGGCCGCCCGGCTGGCCCCCGGCACTCCGGTCGCGGTCGTCCCCGAGGGCAGCTGGATCACCGCCGCCGCCCTGACCCATCTGGAGGGCAAGCTCACCTCGGCCAGCCCGCGGAAGGCCGAGATCGCCCTGGGCCTCTTCGAACTCCACGTGGACACGGCCGAGTTGACCAACCGGATCGAGGTCGGCCGGTCCGAGCGGGTCACCCCGATGATGTTCGAGCACGCGCTGCTGGAGCGGGCCCGGGGCGCCCGCCGGCACGTGGTCCTCCCGGAGGGCGCCGAGGAACGGGTGCTGCGCGCCGCCGAGGTGCTGCTCCGCCGCAACATCTGCGACCTCACCCTCCTCGGCGACCCCGACACCGTCCGCCGCAAGGCCGCCGCCCTCGGCATCGACCTCCCGCCGGAGGACCCGGCGGCCGACCGCGCCCAGGTCCGGATCGTCGACCCGGCGACCAGCCCGCTGCGCCGCCAGTTCGCCGAGCTGTACGCCCGGCTGCGCGCCCACAAGGGCATGACCGTGGAGCTGGCGCTGGACGTCGTCACGGACGTCAGCTACTTCGGCACCCTGATGGTCCAGGAGGGCATCGCCGACGGCATGGTCTCCGGCGCGGTGCACTCCACCGCCGCCACCATCCGGCCCGCCTTCGAGGTGATCAAGACCGCGCCGGGCGCCGCGATCGTCTCCTCGGTCTTCTTCATGTGCCTCGCCGACAAGGTGCTGGTCTACGGCGACTGCGCGGTCAATCCCGACCCGGACGCCCAGCAGCTGGCCGACATCGCCATCCAGTCCGCCGCCACCGCCGCCCAGTTCGGCGTGGAGCCCCGGGTCGCGATGCTCTCCTACTCCACCGGCACCTCCGGCTCCGGCGCCGACGTCGACAAGGTCCGCAAGGCGACCGAGCTGGTCCGCGCGCTGCGGCCGGACATCCTGGTCGAGGGCCCGATCCAGTACGACGCGGCGGTGGACGCCCATGTCGCGGCCACCAAGCTGCCCGGCTCGCCGGTGGCCGGCCGGGCCACCGTGCTGATCTTCCCGGACCTCAACACCGGCAACAACACCTACAAGGCGGTCCAGCGCTCGGCCGGCGCGGTGGCGGTCGGCCCGGTCCTCCAGGGGCTGCGCAAGCCGGTCAACGACCTCTCGCGCGGCGCGCTGGTCGAGGACATCGTCAACACCGTCGCGATCACCGCCATCCAGTCGCAGGAGCACGGCGGGCCGCAGGGCCCGGCCACCCCCTCGCAGGACCGCACCGAAGGAGTCCGGGCATGAGTGAAGGCACCCGCGTCCTGGTCCTGAACGCCGGCTCCTCGTCGGTCAAGTACCAGCTGATCGACATGCTGGACGGCGCCCGGCTGGCCTCCGGCCTGGTCGAGCGGATCGGCGAGGCGAACGGCCGGCTGGTGCACGCCCCGCGCTCCGGCGAGCGGCGCGAGGCGCTCCAGGTCTTCCCCGACCACTCCGCCGCCCTGAAGGCCGTCGCCGAGGAGCTGGCCGCCGACGGCACCGGGCTGGACTCCCCCGAGCTGGCCGCGATCGGCCACCGGGTGGTCCACGGCGGGCTGCGGTTCACCGAGCCGACGGTGATCACCGAGGAGGTGCTGACCGAGATCCGCCGGCTGATCCCGGTCGCGCCGCTGCACAACCCGGCCAACATCACCGGCATCGAGGTGGCCCGGGCGCTGCGCCCGGACCTGCCGCAGGTCGCCGTCTTCGACACCGCCTTCCACGCCTCGATGCCCGAGTACGCGGCCCGGTACGCGGTGGACAAGGCCGTCGCGGACGAGCACCGGGTGCGCCGCTACGGCTTCCACGGCACCTCGCACCAGTACGTCTCGCGGGCCACCGCCCGGCTGCTCGGCAAGGACCCGGCCGAGGTGAACGTGATCGTCCTGCACCTGGGCAACGGCGCCTCCGCCTCGGCCGTCTCCGGGGGCCGCTGCGTGGACACCTCGATGGGGCTGACCCCCCTGGAGGGCCTGGTGATGGGCACTCGTTCGGGTGATATCGACGCGGGCGTGGTGTTCCACCTGCACCGGGTCGGCGGTCTCTCGATCGACGAGATCGACGACCTGCTGAACCGCCGCAGCGGCCTGCTGGGGCTGTGCGGCGACAACGACATGCGCGAGATCATGCGGCGGGCCGAGGGCGGGGACGCCGACGCCGAGCTGGCCTTCCGGGCCTACGTCCACCGGCTGCGCAAGTACATCGGCGGCTACTACGCGGTGCTCGGCCGGGTGGACGCGATCGCGTTCACGGCCGGGGTCGGCGAGAATGCGGCTCCGGTGCGGGCCGCGGCCACCGCCGGCCTGGAGGAGCTGGGCATCGCGGTGGACCCCGAGCTGAACTCGGTGCGCTCCGGCGAGGCCCGGATCATCTCGCCCGCGTACGGCCGGGTCGCGGTCGCCGTGGTCCCCACCGACGAGGAACTGGAGATCGCGCGTCAGGCCTTCGCCCTGGTGCACCGGCGGTCCGGGGGCTGAGCCGTCGTCGTCTCGCCCCTCGGGATCCTTCGTCGACGATTCCTCACGTTTCGTGCCGAATGCACCTATAACACGAACGGATAGACTGATCCATATGCGCCGAGCGAAAATTGTCTGCACCCTGGGTCCGGCGACGGACTCCTACGAACAGCTGAAGGCCATCGTCGAGGCGGGCATGAACGTCGCCCGACTGAACATGAGCCACGGCACCCACGCGGACCACGAGGAGCGGTACCACAAGGTCCGCCAGGTCTCGGAGGACACCGGCAAGGCCATCGGCGTCCTTGCCGACCTCCAGGGCCCCAAGATCCGTCTGGCCACCTTCGCCAACGGTCCGGTGACCGTCGACAACGGTGACGAGTTCATCATCACCACCGAGGACGTCCCCGGTGACCGGCACATCTGCGGGACCACCTACAAGGGCCTGCCGGGCGACGTGAAGCCCGGCGACCCGATCCTGATCAACGACGGCGTCATCGCCCTGGAGGTCGTCAGCGTCGACGGCCCGCAGGTGAAGACCGTCGTCGTCGAGGGCGGTGTGCTCTCGAACAACAAGGGCATCAACCTGCCCGGCACGGCCGTGAACGTGCCCGCGCTGTCCGAGAAGGACAAGGACGACCTGCGCTTCGCCCTGGAGCTGGGCGTCGACATGGTCGCCCTCTCCTTCGTCCGCAACGCGGACGACATCAAGGACGTCCACGAGGTCATGGACGCGGTCGGCATCCGGGTGCCGGTCATCGCCAAGATCGAGAAGCCGCAGGCCGTCGAGGCCATGGAGGAGATCGTCCTCGCCTTCGACGCCATCATGGTCGCCCGTGGTGACCTGGCCGTCGAGTACCCGCTGGAGCGGGTGCCGCTGGTCCAGAAGCGGCTCATCACGCTGGCCCGCCGCAACGCCAAGCCGGTGATCGTCGCGACCCAGATGATGGAGTCGATGATCCACGCCTCGCGGCCGACCCGCGCCGAGGTCTCCGACGTCGCCAACGCGATCCTGGACGGCACCGACGCGGTCATGCTCTCCGCCGAGTCCAGCGTCGGCAAGTACCCGGTCGAGACGGTCCGCACCATGAGCCGGATCGCCGAGAAGGCCGAGGAGGAGCTGCTCTCGCAGGGCCTCCAGCCGCTGAACCCGGGCCGCAAGCCGCGCACCCAGGGCGGTTCGATCGCCCGCGCCGCGTGCGAGCTGGGCGACTTCCTCAACGGCAAGGCGCTGGTCGCGTTCACCAAGTCCGGTGACACCGCGCGCCGGCTCTCCCGCTACCGCTCGCCGATCCCGGTGATCGCGTTCACCCCGGACAACGCCACCCGCAACCAGCTCTCGCTGAGCTGGGGCGTCGAGGCGCACGTCACCGAGCAGGTCGGCTCCACCGACGAGATGGTGGCCCAGGTCGACCGCGAGATGCTCAAGATCGGCCAGCTGGACGAGGGCGACACCGTCATCGTCACCGCCGGCTCGCCCCCCGGCGTCCCCGGCAACACCAACATGGTCCAGGTGCACCACCTGGGCACCCGGAGCGCGTAGCACCCGCCCGGAAACACGCCCGTGGGGCGGTCCCTTCTCGTCGGAGGGGCCGCCCCACGGGCGTTCTCGCCGCCGCTACTGGTTGCCGACGTACGGCTTGTCGTCGTTGTAGAGCTGCATGCCGGGGATCTTCAGCGTGCCGCCGAACTGGCCGGACTGGACCGCGGTGACACCGGTCATCTCCAGCCAGAGCGGCAGTTCGAGCTTGCCGATCAGGTCGTACAGCCACTGCGGCAGCGGCCCGTCCGGGGTCAGCGTGAGCTCACCCAGGTCGATCGGGATCGGCAGGCCGAGCACCTTGGACAGGTGGCCGGAGAGCTTCTCCACGTACATGGTGACCGGGCCCTTGCGCATCGTGGAGACCGAGCCGGGGGCGCCCTTGACGTGGAAGGTCTTGCCGTTGCCCTCAAGGGTCGACATGTCGAGGTTCTCGATGTCCACGCTGTCGACCACGAACTTCAGCACCCGCTTGGTGCCGGTCGGCGTCTGGACCTTGACCACGCCCATCAGGACGGCGTGGTTGAGGGTCAGCCGGCTGGTCTGCAGGGTCCAGTTCTGGTCCGGGACGAGGATCGCGTTGTCCGTCTTCTCCCCGGCGGCCAGGCCCTTCATCGGGACCAGGCAGTTCGGGTCCTTGGTCGGCGTGCCCGAGGCGGACGGCGTGGCCGGGCCCGACGGCGCGGCCGACCCGGTGGCCTTCGCACCCGCGGACGGCTTGCCGCTCGCCTTGGCACCCGGCGTGCTCGCCTTGGCGCCCGGCGTGGTGGCCGCCGGGCTCGGCGTCCCCGACCCGGCGGCCGGGGGCGTCGTGGCGCCGGACGGCGCGGGCGCGGCG
>NZ_JBHWUI010000250.1:0-8295 GCF_042737525.1 Kitasatospora sp. NPDC059973
CGCCCGGTGTGGTCCCGGGCGGGACCGCGGGCCCGGGGGCGGTGCCCGGCGGGTTCTCAGACGGGTTCTCCGGCGGGTACTCCGGCGGTCTGGCGGCCAGCGTGACGTCCGTCCCGGCGCGCGCGACCAGCAGCGGCGGCGGCACCGGCTCGCCGCGCGGGCCGACCGTGGTGATGCCGTCCGAGCCCGTCACCTCGGCCGCGCTGCGGTAGGTGCCGGGCGGCCGCCGGAGCACCGCCGCGCACCGCACCGTCCGGCCGGGCCCGAGCGCCACCGGCGCCGCCGGGCCGTCGCCGCAGTCGATCCCGTCCGGCACCAGCACGTCCCGCAGCCGCAGGTCGTACAGCGGCCGGTCACCCAGGTCGGCCACCGTGTAGCGGAGGGCGGCGGTGCCGGATCCGGGCGCTCCGGGGGCGGCGTCGACCGCCAGGCCGAGCGCGCTGACCACGCCGGTGTAGCCGGACGGGGCGGTGGCCGCCACCTCCCTGTCGGAGTGTCCGGACCGGCCGCGCGCGGTGGCGGTGGTGTCGTGGACACCGGCCTCGGCGGTGAGCCGGAGCGTGCAGACGACGGTGGCGCCGACCGCCAGCGGTTCGGCTTCGGGGCAGGGCACCGGCCGGGCGGCGTCGGTCACCCGGATCCCCCGCAGGCCGGTCTCCCCGGCGTTGGTGAGCCGGTACTCCTTGACCACGGCCGTGCCGCCCCGGACGGCGGAGCCGGGCGGTCCGGTGACGGTCACGGTGTTCACCCGGACGGCGAGCGTCAGCCCGGCGCAGTCACCGTCCCCGGCAGGTGTCGCCGCCAGGTTCGGCAGTGCCAGCAGGAGGAGGAGCAGGAGCCGACCGCCGTGGCCACCCATCCGTGCCCCCTCGGTACCCGACGATCCGCCAACCCGTTCATCCTTGGGTCCGACCATCCTCGGAACCGGCCCGGAACGCGCGGCCACCGTCCGACACGCCGCCCGATTCACCCACCCGGCGCTGCGGGGCACCCGGGACCGCTCCGCCCTCGGCCGGCCCGGCCGCCGTCCGCCGCACGCCTGCACCGCCGCCCGCACGCCGCCGTGGACCGGAGGCGAGCGGGAGGGAGTGGTACCCGGCCGGCGGCCGCGGGCCGTCCCGCCGGCTCTGCCCTCGGCGAATCTGCGGCGGGCAGAGAATCGCCCTGCGGGGATCCTCCGGGGGCAAGAGTGGGGTCGACGGCATCCCGCATCGACAAGGAGATCCCGATGACTCCCCTCACCACCGCCCCGCCCCGCGCGGACGAGGGCTCCCGGCCGCCCACCCGCTTCGACGACCACCTGGCGGCCCAACTGCTCGCCCAGCGGATCGTCCTCCTCGGCACGGAGGTCGACGACGTGTCGGCCAACCGGGTCTGCGCCCAGCTGCTGCTGCTGTCGGCGGAGGACCCGCGCACCGACATCTGCCTCTACATCAACAGCCCCGGCGGCTCGGTCACCGCGGGCCTCGCGATCTACGACACCATGCGGCTCATCCCGAACGACGTCTCCACCCTGGCGATGGGGTTCGCCGCCAGCATGGGCCAGTTCCTGCTCACCGTCGGGACGCCCGGCAAGCGGTTCGCGCTGCCGAACGCGCGGATCATGATGCACCAGCCCTCGGCGGGCATCGGCGGCACCGCCGCGGACATCGAGATCCAGGCGGAGAACCTCCAGTTCACCAAGAAGGCCATCGAGCGGATCATCGCCGAGCACACCGGGCAGAGCGAGGAGACGATCACCCGGGACGGCGACCGGGACCGCTGGTTCACGGCCGAACAGGCCCGGGAGTACGGGATGGTGGACCGGGTCCTGGAGTCGCTCGCCGACGTCCGCCCGGCCTCCTCCCGGCCGCGGATGGGGCTCTGACATGGGGTCGTACACGGTTCCCTACGTCATCGAGCGCACCGCACAGGGCGAGCGGTCCTACGACG
This sequence comes from Kitasatospora sp. NPDC059973, assembly GCF_042737525.1. NCBI lineage: Bacteria > Bacillati > Actinomycetota > Actinomycetes > Kitasatosporales > Streptomycetaceae > Kitasatospora > Kitasatospora sp. NPDC059973. The sequence goes on from NZ_JBHWUI010000250.1 coordinate 1,933, forward strand.
TCTTCAGCCGGCTGCTGAACGAGCGGATCATCTTCCTCGGCACCGAGATCGACGACGGCTTCGCCAACGTCGTCATCGCCCAGCTCCTGCACCTGGAGTCGGAGAACCCGGAGCGCGAGATCTCGCTCTACCTCAACTCGCCGGGCGGGTCGTTCACTTCACTGATGGCGATCTACGACACGATGACCTTCGTGCAGGCGCCGATCTCCACGTTCTGCGTCGGGCAGGCCGCCTCGACGGCGGCGGTGCTGCTGGCCGGCGGAGACCCCGGACGGCGGTTCGTGCTCCAGCACGCACGGGTCCTGCTCGGCCAGCCGGCCAGCGGCGGCCGGCAGGGGACCGTCTCCGACCTCAGCCTCGCGGCCAAGGAGATGGTCCGCATCCGCTCCCAGGTCGAGGAGGTCCTCGCCCGGCACACGCGTCACGACGTGGCGACGCTGCGGGCGGACATGGACCGGGACAAGGTGCTCAGCGCCGAGGAGGCCGTCTCCTACGGGCTCGCCGACGAGGTGCTGAGCCGGCGGAACGCGCTCGTCTGAGCCCGCCCAGGGCCGTGGGCGCGGGCCGGTCGGACGGCGAGCGCACGGCGGCCGGCCCGGCGGCGTGTGCCGCCGGGCCGGTCCGCGGGACGCGCGGTCGCGGTCAGGCCGCGAGGCAGAGGCCGTCGTGGCGCGCCGGGGGCGACACCCGCCCCCGGCCCAGCGAGCCGTGACCCACCGAGCCGTGCGCCACCCGGCCGCGCCCGCCCCGGGCCAGCTCACCCCGGGCCAGCTCGCCCCGGGCCAGCTCGTCCTGGGCGAGCGAGAGCAGGTCGGCGAGGCCGAGGCCCAGGGAGCGGGCGGCGGCCGCGAGCACCTCGGAGGAGGCCTCCTTCCGTCCGCGTTCCAGCTCCGACAGGTACGGCACCGAGATCCGGGCCGCCTCCGCGACGTCCTTCAACGTCCGCTCCTGGGCCAGCCGCTCGCGCCGCAGCGCGTCGCCGACGAGGTCGCGCCACAGGGGTTCCCGGGGCGCGGGGGTCGGGGGGACCCCCGCCGGCCGCTGCGGGGGGCGGGCGGCCGCACCTGGGCCGGGTGAGATCGGCGGGCGCAGCGGGATGACGCGGGCTTCGTTCGGCGTAGGAGTGCTCACACCTTCAGCCTAGGGATCCCGGGCGCCGTGGGAAGGGCACGGCGTTCTGCCCTGGGTGAAGCCACGGGGGACCGCGACCGGGCCGCGGCTCCCGCCCGTTGTCCGGGGCGTGTTCGATCGGCCGTCGACCGCTGAGGCGCCGCGCCAGCGCGGCGGGCCGCCCCGGCGCCGGACCTGTCGGCGGGTCAGCTCCTCGGGGGTGCGTCCGGTCCGCGGTGGCGGCCGGCCCGGCTCCGGGTCGGGGCCGCGTCAGTCGACGACGACCACCATCTTCCCCAGGGCCTGCCCCGCCTCCATCACCCGATGGGCCTCGACGATCTCGCCGAAGCTGAAGACCCGGGTCGGGCGGGCCTTCAGGACGCCCGCCTCGACCTCGGCGCAGATCGCCTCCAGGGGCACGTCGGCGAGCGGGAACGCCGGTGTGCCCAGGACGAAGGCGCTGCCGAAGAAGCTGAGCCTGACCGCACCGGGCAGGTCGGCCATCGGGTCGAAGTCGGCCACCGGTGCGAAGCCGCCGAGGAAGCCGACCTGGCAGACCCGGCCCCGTGGGCGGACCGCGGCCAGCGAATCGCGCAGCACGCTGTTGCCGACGATGTCGAGCAGGGCGTCGACGACGAGGCCCCGGCGGGCGACCTCCGCGGCCAGGTGTCCGTCGTCGATGAGCACGTCGACGGCCCCGAGGTCCTTCAGGAGGGGCCCGTGATCCGGGTTGCGCGTGGTGGCCAGTACGTCGGCGCCGTGCCGGACGGCGAGGTTGACGGCGGCCTGCCCGAGCGAGGAGGTCGCGCCCCGGACCAGCAGCGTCTCCCCCGGCCGGAGGGCGAGGTTGCCGTGCAGGGCGCTGTGGGCCGTGGCGTACACCTCGGGCACGGCGGCCAGATCGGCCCAGGAGAGCCCGGACTCCACGGCCACCACATGGGTGGCCGGGACGGTGACCAGTTCGGCGTAGCTGCCGTTACGGGTCCGCCCCATCCCGCCGAGGATCGCCACCACCCGGGTGCCGACGGGGAGGTCGCCCGAGGGGTCGGCCTCGACGAGGCCGGCGCACTCGATCCCGGGGACGGCCGCCACCGGGCCCCAGGCCCCGCTGCGCATGTACGCCTCGGCGTGGTTGAGACCGAACGCCTTGACCCGGACGAGGACCTCGCCGTCGGCGGGTACCGGGTCGGGCAGTTCGGTGACGGCGAGCACCTCGGGGCCGCCGTGGGCGGAGATGACGATGGCCTTCATGTCCGAACCTCATTCTTGAGTAGTCATTCAACTATGGGGCCGAAAAGAGGGCCACCGCGTACGGTGGCCCGGGAACGCCGCGCCCGTCAGGAGAGCGCGACGAAGGCGTTGTCGACGACGGCCCGCAGGACCGCCGCGTCGGGGTTGGCCTTGCCGACGACCATCAGCCCCTGGCAGGTCGCCACCAGCAGCTTGGCACTGCCGGCCGCGTCGAGCGAGCTCCTGACCTCGCCCCGGCGGACGGCGTTCTCCAGGGCATGGGTCATGCAGCGCTCCAGGCGCGCCAGGTGGCCGCGCACGACGGCCGCCGCCTCGTCGTCCTCCGCGGCCTTCTCGATGGCGGTGTTGACCAGGAGGCAACCCTGCCGCCCCTCGGGGCTGAGCAGGTCGCGGACCAGCCCGTCGAAGTAGCCGCGCACCTGCGCCACCGAGGCGCCCGGCGCCTCCAGCCCCCCGAGCTTCTGTGGGACGACCAGCTTCGAATAGCGCTCCAGCGACTTTACGAAGAGCGCGTGCTTGCCCCCGGGGAACGCGCTGTAGATGCTGCCGGGCTTGACCCCGGTCGCCTTCACCAGATCCTCGATGGAGGTCGCCCGGTAGCCGCGCTCCCAGAATCGCCGCATGGCCTGGTCGAGGACGGCGTCGGGGTCGAACTCACGTGGCCTGGGCATGGGGGAAACATACCTGAGCGTTCATTCAAGAACAAGCCCCGCCCCACCCGCCGCGCGCGGTGGCCCCGCGGCGCGGCGGGGCCGAACCCGGCCATTCCGTGGTTCCCGACAAACCGTCACCTATCGTGTCAGCGCAGGGCAGTGCCCGGGGCAGCAGCGGGCGAACCGTCGTCGGTCCGCCTCGCGAGGACGCCCGGCGCAGCCCTCGTCCACGTCGTCTCGGCTCGCGGCCACGGTGCCCGGTTCTGGCTCGACCGCAGACGCGGGGCCTCCCGCGAGACGTCGCTCCCGATCCGCAAGGAGGCAGTACACCGTGCAGAGAACCACGCGTCTCGCCCTGGCCGTCGCGACCGCGCTCGCGACGGCCGTCGTCGGTGCCCCGTCCGTCGCCGCCTCGACCCCCGAGGCCGACCCGCACACCCGCGGCGGCCACCACGCCGTCTTCGTCCAGACCGACGACCCGGCGGGCAACCGGATCATCGCCTACCGGCGGGCGGACGACGGCCGGCTGAGCCCGGCGGGCAGCTACGACACCCAGGGGCTCGGCGGCGTGCTGGACGGGTCGGTCGCCGACCACCTCGCCTCGCAGGGGTCCCTCACCTACGACCCGGAGCACGCCCTGCTGTACGCCGTGAACGCGGGGAGCGACACCGTCTCGGTCTTCTCCGTGGACGGCGACCGCCTCGCGCTGCGGCAGGTGGTCGGCTCCGGCGGCCGCTTCCCGGTGAGCGTCGCCGTGCACGACGACGCGGTGTTCGTGCTCAACGCCCTGGACGGCGGCTCGGTCCAGGGTTACACCGTCCACGACGGCCGCCTGCATGAGCGGGCCGACTGGAACCGCTGCCTGGGGCTCGACCCGAACGCCGCGCCGCAGTTCACCAACACCCCCGGCCAGGTGGGCTTCACCGGCGAGGGCGACCAGCTGGTGGTCACCACCAAGGCCAACGGCAGCAACCTGCTGGTGTTCGGCCTCGACCGTTCCGGCACCCCGGCCGACTCCCCCGTGGTGACGCACCTGCCCGGCGCCGTGCCCTTCGCCTTCGTCCCCGACGGCCGGCACGGCCTCTACCTGGCCGAGGCGGGCACCAACGCCGTGGCGACCTTCGCCGTCCACCCGGACGGCACCGCCTCGCAGCAGGCCTTCGCGGCCACCGGCCAGTCGGCGACCTGCTGGATCGTCGCCGTCCGCGACCTGCTGTTCGCCTCGAACGCGGGCAGCTCGACCCTCAGCGGCTTCCGGACGGCCGACCACGGGCGGCAGTTGACCGCACTGGGCAACACGCCCACCCACCCCGGCACCGTCGACGCGGCGGTGTCCTCGGACGGGCGCTACCTCTACGCCCAGACCGGGGTCGACGGCGTCGTGGACGAGTTCGCGGTCGACCCCGACGGCTCGCTCACCGCGCTGGGCTCGCAGACCGTGCCCCAGGGGGTCGGCGGCGAGGGCATCGTCGCCTTCTGACGGGCGCGCCCGCGGCTCCCGGAACGCCTGTGCTCCGTCGCCCGGTGGGCGGCGGAGCACAGGGCTGTCGGGCGGGACCGGACGCGGGATCAGAAGGTGAGGTTCCAGGCGTCGATCGTGCCGGTGTCGCCGGAGGCTCCGTCCTTGACCCGGAGCTTCCAGGTGCCGTTCGCCGCGCTCGCGGAGGCGTTCACGGTGTACGTCTTGGCGACGTCGTCGGCGCTGTCGCCGTTCGCGAAGTCCTCCAGCAGGTAGACCGTGCCGTTCGGGGCGACCAGGGAGATCACCAGGTCACCGCGGTAGGTGTGCTTGATGTCCACGCCGACCTTGAGGGTCGCGGGGGCGTTGCCGGTCACGCCGGTGACGGCGATCGGGCTGTCCACCGTGGCGTTGTCGGCGATCGCCGCGTCGGTCAGGTTCTCGAAGTACTTGCCGGTCGGCGGCGTGGTGGTGCCGCCGACCGCCTTCAGCGCGTCGACCTGTCCCTCGCCGAAGAAGGCGTTGTTCGCGGTGGTGCCGGTGCAGCGGCCGTCCGAGCCGGGGCAGGCCACGTCGTTGGCCTGGGTGGCGAGGCGGGCCCGGATGCCGGCCGGGGTGAGCGTCGGGTCGGCACTGGCGATCAGCGCGGCCACGCCGGTGACGTGCGGGGACGCCATCGAGGTGCCGCTCTTGGTCCCGTACTTGCCGCCGGGCAGGGTCGAGTAGACGCCGTTGGCCCCGTCGCCGCCGGGGGCCGCGACGTCGATGACGCCCTTGCCGAAGTTGGAGTAGGAGGCCTTGGCGCTGCCGCTGCCCATGGCGGCGACGGTGACCACGCCGGGGAGCTCGGTCGGGATGTCCAGGCAGGCGTTGCTGATGGTCCGGGTGACCGGCGTCGAGTCGTTCGGGCTCTCGCTGTCGGTCGTCTTGTTGGCCAGGTCGTAGTCGGAGTTGCCGGCCGCGGCGACCTGGAGCGAGCCCTTGCCCTCGGCGTACTCCTGGGCGCGCTTGACGCCCTCGATGATGGCCGCCTGGTCGACGTTGTCCGGGCAGTTGAACTGCCACGGGTCGGTGTAGTAGCTGTTGTTGGTCACCTTGAAGCCGTGGTCACCGGCCCAGACGAAGCCGCAGACGGTGTTCTCGGCGTAGAAGAGGGTGCTGGTCGGTTCGGCTATCCGGACCGAGGCTATCTTCACGCCCGGGGCGACGCCGACGACGCCCTTGCCGTTCTTGGCCGCCGCTATGGTGCCCGCGACGTGGGTGCCGTGGGTGTCGACGTCCCGCCAGGCGCCGGTGCGGGTGTCCGCCTTGCCGTAGGCGCAGGAGGCCGAGTCGGCGGCGTCGAAGTTCGGCGCGAGGTCCTGGTGCTGGTCGTCCACCCCGGTGTCGAGGACGCCGACCTTGACGGTGGAGGAGCCGGTGCTGACGGCCCACGCCTGGTCGGCCTTGATCTGGGTCATGTCCCAGCGGTTCGACTCGGTGAGGGTGGTGGCCGCCTGGGCCGGGTTGGCGGGCAGCGCGGGGTTGTACGCGTCGGCCGGCACGTCGGAGGTGCGGGTCGCGCCGACCTGCTGGACACCGGCCGCGCCGCGCACCGCGGTCGCGAAGCTGGCCGAGGTGGAGTGGGCGACGATCACGCCGATCGCGTCGTAGCTCGCGAAGACCGTGCCGCCGTTGGCGGTGACGGCGCTCCTGGCGGCGGCGGTGTCGGCGGGTGCGCTGATCACCAGGTAGGCGCGCGTCCCGGCGGCCCAGCCGGCGGCGACCTGCGGGGCGGTGGCGGCGGCGGGCGCCGCGGCGGCGGTCGGCACACCGGCGGCGGGCGCCCCGGCGGCCGTGGGGGCGGCGGCCGCGAGGGGGGCGGCGGTGGCCGTCGTGCCGGGGACGGCC
>NZ_JBHWUI010000251.1:0-8270 GCF_042737525.1 Kitasatospora sp. NPDC059973
GGCGCCGACGGCGCGGGCCCGCTCCGGCCCGGCGCGGCGCGCGCGGGCGGGGCTCAGCGACAGCGGTCGGTGCGTCTGGCGCGGCGGGCGACGGCCCGGCGGGCAGCGGCGCTCCGGACCGGGGCGGCGGTCCGCCCGGTCGGTCTCGCGGCGCTCGGGCCTCCGGTCACGCCCGGATCATACGATCGCGAACCGTGTCGCGTCCGCCGATCCCGCCGATCGACGCCGCGCGGCCGGTTCGGCCCGCACCGGACTTGACCTTCACACCGGTGTGAACTCCTAGCGTGCCGGTCACCGAGCCAACCAGGTGAACAGGAGCCCCGCCATGACCGAGCCGTCCCCCGCCACCCCGCCCGCGCTGGCCCGGATCGTCCGGGGCTCCGGCCCGGGCCTGCTGCTCGCGCACGGCGCCGGCGGCAGCGCCCGGGACAACTGGGGGCCGCTGCTGGACGACCTCGCCGCCCACCGCACCGTCGTCGCACCCGACTTCCCCGGCTCCGGCGACACCCCGTTCGAGCCGGCCGGGCCCTCGCTCGACGAGCTGGCGGACCGGCTGGTCGCCGCCGCCGTCGAGGAGGGCCTGGAGAGCTTCGACCTGGCCGGGTACTCGCTCGGGGCCGCCGTCGCCGTCCGCGCCGCCACCCGGCACCCGGCCCGGGTCCGCTCGCTGCTGCTGCTCGCCGGGGTGGCCGGCGGCGACCACCGGCTCCGGCTCACCGCCGAGCTGGCCGCCGGCCTGGCCGACCACCCGGAGCTGCTGGCCCGTTTCGTGCTCGCGGTCGCCTTCGGCGAGACCTGGGTCGACGCGCTCACCGCCGAGCAGCTCGCGGACCTGCGCGCCGCCCTGCTCGCCCCCGTCCCGGCCGGCTACCGCCAGCAGTTCGGCCTGGCCGGCCGGGTGGACGTGCGCGGCGACCTGGCCCGGGTCACCGTGCCGACGCTGGTGATCAGCACCACCGAGGACATGCTGGTCGCGCCGAGCCAGCACCGCGCCCTGGCCGAGGGCATCCCGGGCGCCCGGCTGGTCGAACTCGCCAGTGGGCACCTCCCGGTGGTCGAGCGCCTGCCCGAACTGCGCGCGCTGCTGCTGGACTTCGTGACCGGTCGGCCGGCGTAGCGACGGCCCCGCCGCGTCCGGGCCGGGAACAGCCCGGCCCGGACGGGCGTTCGCCCGGTCATGCGCATCGGAGAACTCGCCCGCCTGACCGGGGTGTCCACCCGTCTGCTGCGGTACTACGGGGAGCAGGGGCTGCTCGAACCGGACCGGTCGGCCGCCGGCTACCGCGAGTACCGCGAGGGCGACCAGATCCGGGTGCGGCAGATCCGCGGCCTGCTCGCGGCGGGCCTGTCCACCCGGGTGATCGCCGAGATCCTGCCGTGCGCGAGCGGCCCCGTCCCGGCCCTGGAGGCCTGCCCCGACCTGCTCGCCACCCTCCGCGGCGAGCTGGCCGAACTCGACACCCGGATCGCCGAGCTGACCCGCAGCCGGCAGGCCCTGGCCGGGTACCTGGACACCGCCGCCCCGGCCACCGGGCCCTCCGCCCGCGCGTACGCGGCCGCCTGACGACCCGCCGCCCGGCGCGCCGGTCCTCGCCCTGACGGCCCGTCCGGTCGCCTCTCCCCGGCGTGCCCTGCCCCCGGCACCCCCGAGGACTGGACATAGTACGACATGTATCCATTTTCCGATCGTGTCGCCGACCGTCCAGTACGCCAGGAGAGGGACCTTCATGAGCAGCCAGCCACCAGGCCCGGACGAACCCGCCGCGACCCTCCCCGTCGACCGCACGGTGTTCGGCGTCAGTGCCGTGCTGGTGCTGGGGGTGGTCGCCTGGGGCGTCTTCGCCGAGGACTCGCTCGGCCGGACGTCCGACACCGCGCTCGGCTGGGTGCTGCACAACTTCGGCTGGCTGTTCGTGGTCGCCGCCGACGTCTTCCTGGTGCTCACCGTCCTGCTCGCGTTCAGCCGCTTCGGCCGGATCCGGCTCGGCCGCGACGACGACGAGCCGGAGTTCTCCACCCTCGCCTGGGTCGCGATGATGTTCAGCGCCGGCATGGGCATCGGCCTCATGTTCTACGGCGTCGGCGAACCGCTCCAGCTCTACGCCGCGCCGCAGCCCGGCTCCGGCCTGGAGCCGCAGAGCCCGGCCGCCGCCCAGCAGGCGCTGGAGTTCTCGCTCTTCCACTGGACCCTGCACCCCTGGGCGATCTACGCGGTCGGCGGCCTGGCGCTCGCCTACACCACCTTCCGCAAGGGCCGGGGCAACCGGATCTCCGCCGCCTTCGTCCCGCTGATCGGCGAACGCGGCGCGAACGGCTGGCCCGGCCGGGCGATCGACCTGCTGGCGGTGTTCGCGACCGTCTTCGGCTCGGCGACCAGCCTCGGCCTGGGCGCCCTCCAGGTGGCGGACGGCCTCGGCTTCATCTCCTCCGTCGAGAACACCGAACGCACCCAGCTGGTCATCATCGGCTCGCTGACCGCCGCCTTCGTCCTCTCCGCCTTCTCCGGCGTGCACAAGGGCGTCAAGTGGCTCTCCACCTCGAACGTCGTGCTGGCCTCGCTGATCATGCTCTTCGTCTTCGTGTTCGGCCCGTCGGTCTTCGTCCTGGACGCGATCCCGTCCACCGTCGGCGGCTACCTCTCCGACCTGGTCGCCATGTCGACCCAGACCGGCGCCTTCACCGACGAGAGCTGGCTCGGCTCCTGGACGATCTTCTACTGGGCCTGGTGGCTCTCCTGGGCGCCGTTCGTCGGCACCTTCATCGCCCGCATCTCGCGCGGCCGGACCATCCGGCAGTTCCTCACCGGCGTGCTGCTGGTCCCCAGCGGGGCGACGGTGGTCTGGTTCTGCGTGATGGGCGGGACGGCGATCCGGCTGAACTCCACCGGCGAGGCGGACCTGGTGGCCACCATCCCCCAGGGCGCCGAGGCCTCGCTGTTCGAGATGCTGCGCTCGCTCCCGCTCGGCTCGGTGACCAGCGTGATCGCGGTCCTGCTGGTGATGACCTTCTTCATCACCAGTGCCGACTCCGCCTCGCTGGTGCTCGGCTCGCTCTCCAGCCGGGGCTCGCTGCACCCGCGCACCTGGCTGGTGGTGGTCTGGGGCGTGCTGATGGGCGGGGTCGCCGCCGCGCTGCTGCTGGCCGGCGGGCTCACCGCGCTGCAGAACGCCACCATCCTGGTCGCGCTGCCGTTCGTGGTGGTGATGCTGCTGCTCTGCGTCGCCCTGGTGAAGGAGCTGCGCGAGGATCCGGCGGCCGGCCCCTCGCGGTTCCACGCCGCGCACGGCCTGCGGGACGCCGTCCGGGTGGCCGTCGGCGAGGCGATGGCCGACGCCCGGCGGGGGCCGCGACCGCCGTCCCGGTGACCGCCCCGGATCCGCCCCGCCCCGGGGCGGGGCGGATCCGGCACGAACCGACGCTTGGCCCCCATCCGGACTTCACCCGCGCGTACCGCTCGTTCACGCCGCCCTGGAACGCTCCCTGTCATGAACGCCAACCCTCCGGCGACCCTCCAGGATCCGCGCTTCCCGCTCCCGCAGCGCCACCGCCGCTTCCTGGCCTGTGCCGCCGTGCTCGCCTCCATCGCCCTCGGCACGCTCGGTGTGGGAGCCACCGTCGAAGCCGCCCAGCACGGCCCGCTCACGGCGGCCACCGCCCGACGATGACCCGCTGATCCCGCCGCCCTCCGCGCCCGACCCCAGGCACCGCCGTCCGGCCCACCGGCCACGGACGCGGTGCTTCTGTCGTTCCCGACGCGCGACCCGCTCGACGGCGGGGCGGTGACGCTCAGGCCCGCTGCTCCGCCCGGGGGCCGGCCGGGGCCGCCACCGGGGCCTCCCGGCGGGAGTGCCGGCCCGTCCCCGGAGCCGGACGCAGATCGGGCGCCGGAGCGAAGCGGGCGGCGGGGGCGCGCAGCAGCCAGCCCGGCGGCCGGGTGCCGCGCGGCGCGGGGGTGATCAGGCCCATCCGGTGCAGCAGGTCGAGGGCGTCGCGGCGCAGCGCGGTGCGGTCGGCGAGGTAGTCGCGCCGCCAGCCGGCCGGCAGCCCGTACTCGTCGGCGATGTCCCCGAGGACGCCGTCTATCAGCGCGTCCGGGATCGGGACGTCCGCGCCGGTGGCCTCGCCGGGGAGCGGGCGGACCTCCTCGACCAGGCGCTCGACCAGCAGCAGGGCGGCCTGGGCGAGGGTGCCGGCCCCCGGCAGGGCGAGGTCGGTGAGTTCGTCGGCGGGGTCGAGCAGGGCGACCCCCTCGGCCCGCAGTTCGGCCTCCAGGCCGAGGAACTCGGCGAGCGCGGCCGGGCCGGTCCGGCGGTGGAGGTCGAGCCAGTCGCGCTGGTCCGCGGGCAGGTCGGCGGCGAGCACGGCGGGGGTCTCGGCGAGGCGGCGGCGCACGGCGGTGCCGGGCTCGGCCCCGGCGGCGCGGCGGATCAGGTCGGCGGCGTCGTCGGCGAGGGCGGGCGGGCCCGCGGGTACGGCGCGGGCCAGCTCCCGGTCGACCGTCAGGACGACGCCGTCCGCGCTCCGGTCGGCGGGTATCTCGCCGAGCACCTGCCAGTCGGCCAGTGCGGCGAGGGCCATCGCGAGGTCGGCGGGCGTGGCGGCCGGACCGGGCGCGGCGTCCCGCATCGCCGCCAGCAGGGGGCCGAGCGGGAGCCGTTCGGGGGCGTCCACCAGCAGGGACAGCGCGAGGGCGAGCTGGGCGTAGCCGCCGGGGGTGAACGGCGCGCCGGTGCCGGGGTGTTCGAGCCGGCGGGCGGCGCCGGGGCCGAGCCCGGCCTTGTAGAGGCGGGCGTGCCAGGGGCCGACCACCAGGCGGTAGCCGAGCAGGGTGTCGAACTGGCCGGTCAGCCAGTCGCGGTGACGCCGGATCAGCGGGAACCCGTCGGCGTGCGGCCCGGAGGCGGTGACCAGCGGGTGGGCGAGCAGCAGCCGGGCGGCGATCCGGCGCTCGGCGGCGGCGGAACGGTCCTGCGCGCCGGCGGCCGAGCGGGCCGGCTCGGGCTTGCGGTGCTTTCCGGGCAGACCCGGCTTGGCTCCTGAGCGGACGACGGGCAGCGCCCCCTCGTCCCGCCGGGCCCGGCGCTGGCGGCGCGCCGGCCGCGGCTCGCGCACCCGCACCGCGGCGGGGGCGTGCGCGGTGGGACCGTGCCACCAGCTGACGGCGTCACCGGCCGCCGCCTCCGGACCGGTCACCGGCTCGGCCGGGACGCCGAAGTGGCGGGCCGGGTAGAGGCCGAAGGTGGCGACGCAGAGGTCGTCGGCGGTCCCGGGATCGGCTTCGGCGAACCAGTGCGCCAGCCGGAGCAGCCCCGGATCGGGCGAGAGGACAGCCCCTCCGGTCTCCTGCGGAGCGTCAGGACCGGCTTCGCGTACGGCGACGACGGCGACGGTGGTGCCCTGCCCCGCCCCGCCCGTGCGCCCGTCCGACGTGCCGCCGGCCACCCGCGTGGTGCCGGCCGCGTACTCCTGCTGCTCCATGTCGTGGACCAGACTAGACGGTGGGCGCGACCGCCGGTGGCCCCAACCGGAGCTCGCGGCGAATTGGTCCGCGCGTACCCCGCCGGAGCGGCCCCGGCCGTCGGCGCGCGCCGGCCTACGCCCGGGTAGTACTCACGGGTAACCCGGCCTTCCCCGGACGGACCCGGTCGCCTAGGGTGCGGACGAACGGGCCGCCCGCCCCCACCCACCGGAGGACACCGCCGCATGAGCATCCGCACCACCACCCGCGCCGTCCTCGGCGGGCGCCTGCGCTCCGCCACCGGGCTGCTCACCGGCTTCGCCGCCACCTCGGCGGCCCATCTGGGCGCGCTGCTCACCGACACGCCCGCCCTGCGGCACGCCACCAAGCCGGCGCTGATGCCGCTGCTGGCCGCGCACAGCGTCACGGCCGCCACCGCGGCCGGGCGGGAGGCGCCGAAGCTCCTGGCGCCCGCGCTGCTGCTCAGCGGCGGCGGGGACGTCCTGCTCCAGCTCGGCGACGACACCGCGTTCCTGGCCGGGATGGGCTCCTTCGCGGCGGCGCACGTCTGCTACGTGACGATGTTCGTCCGGCAGGGGGCGCTCACGGACCGGCGGCGGGCGCTGATCGTCACGGCCGCGTACGCGACGGCCTGGGCCGTGATGGTGGGCCGGCTCTGGCCGGACCTCGGCGGCCTCCGGGCGCCGGTGGCCGGGTACAGCCTGCTGCTCGCCTCGACCGCCGTCACCTCGGCCGGGCTGGGGTGGCGCACCGGCCTCGGCGGGGCGCTCTTCCTGCTCTCCGACACCCTGATCGCCACCAAGCTCGCGCAGTGGCGCGAGCTGCCCGGGCACCAGTTCTGGATCATGGCGACGTACCTCCTGGCCCAGTACCTGCTGGCCTCCGGCCTCCTGCGGGCCGCGGAGGCGCCGGAGACCCCGCGGGCTCCCCGGGCGTCCACGGCGGCCGGGGTCACCGGGGGCTCCGCGGCCCGGGCCGCGACGGCCTGAGACGGGCCGGTGCCGCCGGACCGACCGGTCCGGCGGCACCGTGGGGCGGGCCCGAGGGCCCCCGGGTGCGGGGCGCGCCTTCAGGCGGACCCGGCGCCGCCGCGTCGCCGCAGCAGCCAGAATCCGCCGATGCCGCCGACCACCAGCGCCGCGCCGCCCGCCAGCTCGGCGGGGTCGGCCGCGACCGAGCCGCCGAGACCGGTCCGCACGGCGCCGTGCGGGGCGACCTGCTGGCTGCCCGCACCGGACTGGCCGAGCGAGCCGGCCCACTCCCCGGCCGCCTTGCCCCACTCGCCGAGGCTCTGGCCGGGCGAGGAGGAGGCTCCGGAGGACGCGGCGACGGTGGTCACCGTGACGCTGGTCGAGAAGGCGGCGCCGTCGGGGCAGGTGCCGTCGACCTTGCTGTCGCCGCCGGCCTTGCCCGCCAGCCGCGCGGAGCCGGTGTGCCGGCCGTCCGATCCCAGGGTGAGGGTGGCCGGGCCGCCCTCGAAGGCCTGGGAGCTCGCGGTGATGGTCTTGGCGTCGGGCTTGTCGGACTTCTCGCAGGAGACCGTGACCGTCACGGTCTGGCCCGGTGCGGCCTGGGACGGGCTGACCGTGGCGGCGCCGTCCTGGGCCAGCGCGAGGGGGGCCGCCAGGCCGGTCAGCACCGTCGCGCCGATCAGGGCGGCGGCGGCCGTACGCGTGGGGCGCATACCGGAACCTCCGGGATTCTCGGGCGCGGCCGGGGACTCCGAAGTCCACGTGATCGAACAACCACACCCAGTCATTCACCGACGGTAGGCACACACCCGGCGCCCGGCCACCGCTCTGGCCCGTTCGGGCGAGCCGCCGCTACGGGGCGTGACGCCGGGCCCGGCCGGGCTCAGAGCTCCAGGTCGACCACGACCGGGGCGTGGTCCGACGTCCCCTTGCCCTTGCGGGCCTCGCGGTCCACATAGCTGTCCGTGACGGCGTCGGCGAAGGGCTTGTTGGCGTAGGTGAGGTCGATCCGCATGCCCCGGTTCTTCGGGAAGGCCAGCTGGCGGTAGTCCCAGTAGGTGTACGGGCGGTCGTACTTCAGCGGGCGGGGCACGACGTCCTGCAGACCGGCCTCGCCCAGGGCGGCGAGGGCGGCGCGCTCGGCGGGGGTGACGTGCGTCAGGCCCTCGAAGGCCGCCACGTCGAAGACGTCCTCGTCGGTCGGGGCGATGTTGAAGTCCCCGAGGACGGCGAAGGGGCGCTCCCCCGCGGCGTCCTCCAGCGAGGCCAGGCGCAGGGCCTCCAGCCACTCCAGCTTGTAGCGGTAGTGGGCGTGGTCCACCTCGCGGCCGTTGGGCACGTAGACCGACCAGACCCGGACCGGGCCGCAGGTGGCGGCGATGGCCCGCGGCTCGGTGTCGGGCAGCAGGGCGCCGTCGGCGAGGAAGCCGGGCTGGCCGGGGAGGTCGCGCACCACGTCCTCCAGACCGATCCGGGAGACGATGGCCACGCCGTTCCACCGGCCGGTGCCGTACGCGGCGGTCTCGTAGCCGAGCTCGCGGACCGGCTCGTAGGGGAAGGCGTCGGTGGAGCACTTGAGCTCCTGGAGGCAGAGCACGTCCGGCTTGGCGCTCTCCAGCCATTCCAGCAGCTTGGGCAGCCGCGCGGTGACGGAGTTGATGTTCCAGGTGGCGATGCGGACGGTCACGGCGGGCGGCCTTCCCGGTGGTACGGACGAGGGTGGGCGCCCGGCAGGACGCCCACCCCGAATCTACCGCCCGGCACCGACAGGCCCGTGGGCCCCCGGGCCCCCGGGCCCCCCCCCACCCGCCCCCCCCCCC
>NZ_JBHWUI010000252.1:0-7478 GCF_042737525.1 Kitasatospora sp. NPDC059973
GCAGTCATGACTGCCGCACGCCGCTCCCCCCTGCTCGGGACCGCCACGCCCGCGGACGGACCCGGTCAGCCGGGCGTCAGAGTGCCCAGACCTGGTCCGCGTACTCCGGGACGCAGTCGGACTGAGTCAGCTTGGGGCCCGGGGAGGTGTCGCCCGACCAGGCCACCAGGCAGCGGTCGCGGAAGGAGTTGCGGATCCGGTAGCCGTTGGCGACCTTCTGACTACCTACCGGCTGGCCGGACTCCCGCCTTCGATTCGGTCACGGATCATCGACGGAGCGTATGACGACCCGTCGATGATCCGGATTCGGACCCGTGCTCGCCGGAGCCCCGGGACGGCGAAGTGACCGGCCGGTAGGGTGCTGCTGCACGGACGGACCGACGGGAGTGGGGCACATGGGCGGCGACGGCACGGGGTTCTTCGAGTCGGCGGAGCACGCGGCCGCCCAACTGGCCGAAACCGGCTATCTGGCCTCCACCGCGGTGGCCACCACCGTCTTCCTGGCCGACCGCCTGGGCAAGCCCCTGCTGGTCGAGGGCCCCGCCGGGGTCGGCAAGACCGAACTCGCCAAGGCGGTGGCCGAGATCAACCGGGCACGCCTGGTCCGGCTGCAGTGCTACGAGGGCATCGACGAGGCCCGCGCGCTCTACGAGTGGAACCACGCCAAGCAGTTGCTGCGGATCACCGCCGGCCGGGACGAGGGCTGGGACCAGGCCCGCACCGACATCTTCGGCGAGGAGTTCCTCCTCACCCGGCCACTGCTGACCGCCATCCGCGGCGACGAGCCGACCGTGCTGCTGATCGACGAGATGGACAAGGCCGACGTCGAGGTCGAGGCCCTGCTGCTGGAGGTGCTGAGCGACTTCCAGGTCACCGTGCCGGAGCTGGGCACCATCACCGCGACCCGGCGGCCCTTCGTCCTGCTCACCTCCAACGCCACCCGCGAGCTCTCCGAGGCGCTGCGCCGGCGCTGCCTCTTCCTCCACCTCGACTACCCGGACGCCGAACTGGAGCGCCGGATCGTCCGGCTCAAGGTCCCCGGCCTGGACGCGACGCTGGCCGAGTCGCTCGTCCGGGTGGTCGGCGCGCTGCGGGCGATGGGCCTGCGCAAGGCGCCGTCGGTGGCCGAGACCATCGACTGGGCCCGCACCCTGCTCGCGCTCGGCGCGGACACCCTGGACGAGGCGGTGGTCCGGGACACCCTCGGGGTGATCCTCAAGCACCAGGACGACATCCTGAAGGCCACCCGGAAGCTCACCCCGGCATGACGGACCGCCCCGCCCCCGCGGCGGCCGCGACCACCGGGGCCGCCGACCTCGCGGCCCGGCTGACCGGGCTGGTCCGGGCCCTGCGCGGGCACGGGCTGCGGGCCGGTCCGGCCGAGACCGTCGACGCGGCGGCCGTCCTCGACCTGCTGGGCCTCACCGACCGGGAGCAGCTGCGGGCCGGCCTGGCCGCCGCGCTGCTGCGCTCCGAGGCACAGCGGGCCGTCTACGACGCCACCTTCGACCTCTTCTTCCCGCTCGGGGTGGGCGCCCCGGAGTCGGCCCGCGGCGGCCCGTCCCCGGACGGCCCCGAGAACGCCGACGACGCCCGGGCCGCCGCCCGCGATCTGGCCGACCCCGTGCGCGCGGACCTGCGCGAGCGCCTCGCCGCCGCCCTCGCCGCCGACGACCGGGCCGCCCAGGCCCGGCTGGCCGGCGAGGCGGTGGCCGCGTTCGGCCGCTACGGCGCCGGCTCGGCACCCGGCTCGGACGGCTGGTCCGCCCACCAGACCCTCGGCCGGCTCGCCCCCGAGACCCTGCTGGCCCGCGTCCTGGCGGCGCTGCGCGCGGGCACCGCGGCGGACACCCCGGCCGACCTCTCCGACGGCCTCCTCGCCGACGAGATCCGCCGCCGCGTCCAGGCCTTCCGCGCCATGGTCGGCACCGAGGCCCGCCGCCGGGTGGCCGAGGTACGCGGCACCGAGCGGATCGCCGAACGGGCCGTCGCACCCAGCGCCGACCGGATCGACTTCCTCGCGGCCGGCCGCGACCAGCTCACCGAACTGCGCCGCACCGTCCACCCGTTGGCCCGGAAGCTGGCCACCCGGCTGGCCGCCCGGCGGCGGCGCGCGGCCCGTGGGCAGATCGACCTCCGCCGCACCCTGCGCCGCTCGCTGTCCACCGGGGGCGTGCCGTTGCGCCCCGCCTACCGGCTGCGCCGACCGGCCCGCCCGGAGATCGTGCTGCTCTGCGACGTCTCCGGCTCGGTGGCCGGCTTCGCCGACTTCACCATGCTGCTGGTCCGCGCGATGAGCGAGCAGTTCAGCAAGGTCCGGGTGTTCGCCTTCGTCAACCGCACCGCGGAGGTCACCGAGCTGCTGGCGGGCAGCGGGGCCGATCCGGCCGGGCTGGCCCGGCGCATCCTCACCGAGGCCAAGGTGATGGGCCATCACGGCAACAGCGACTACGGCTCCGCCCTGGGCGAGTTCGCCGACCGGCACCTGGACGCGGTCGGCCCGCGCACCAGCGTGCTGATCCTCGGCGACGCCCGCAACAACCACCGCGACCCGAACCTGTCCGCCCTGCGCCGGATCACCGGGCGGGCGCGGCGGGTGTACTGGCTCAACCCGGAGCAGTCCTCGCTGTGGGGCGGCGGCGACTCGGCGGCGACCGCGTACGCGGAGGTGGTGGAGATGCACTCCTGCCGCAACGCCCGCCGGCTGGGCGAGCTGATCGCCCGGCTGCTCCCGGTCTGACCGGCCGGGGAGCGGCCGGCGCCGCCGGGCGCGGGCTCCGGCGCCGGTTCCGAGCCCGCGGGAGCGTCAGCCTCCCGGCCCGGAGCGTCAGCCGTCCAGCCCGCGCAGGAAGTCCAGCAGGGCGGCAGTGACCTCGGCCGGCCGCTCCTGCTGCGTCCAGTGGCCCGCGCCGGGGAGCGTGACGTGCCCGTACAGCCTGGGGGTGAGGCGCTCCAGGATCCCGCGCAGCGCGTCCGGGCCGATCAGCGCCGACACCATGTCCCGGTCCCCCGCCACGTAGAGCGCGGGCACGTCGATGCCGCGCCCGGCGAAGGCGGTGAGCAGTTCGTTGTTGCGGTCGATGTTGCGGTACCAGTTCAGCGGACCGGTGAAGGCGTGCTCGCCGTGCCCGGCGTAGTCGGCGACGAAGGCCGCGATGTCGTCCTCGGTGAGCCAGTCCGGCAGCTTCTCCGGCTCCGGGACGGTGTCCAGCAGCGTCTGCCCGTCGGGGACGACCCAGGCCTGCGGCCGCTCGGCGCCGGGGCGGTCGCCGGAGCCGCTGAACAGGACGCGGCGGAAGGTCGAGCCCGGGTCCCGGGCGAACTCGGCGTCGGCCACCCCGGGCCGCTGGAAGTAGATCTGGTAGAAGCCCTCGCCGAACCGCTCCCTGGACAGTGCGAGCGGCGGCAGCCCGGAGACCGGCAGCGGCGGCACGCTCAGCCCGGCGACCCCGCGCACCAGGTCGGGGCGGAGCGCGGCGGTCGACCAGGCGACCGGTGCGCCCCAGTCGTGGCCGACCAGCACCGCGGGCCCCTCGCCGAGCGCGGCGATCAGGGCCGTGACGTCACCGACCAGGTGGAGCAGGGTGTAGGCGTCGACGGCCGCGGGCCGCTCGCTGCGGGCGTAGCCGCGCTGGTCGGGGGCGACCACCCGGTAGCCGGCGGCGGCCAGCGGGGCGAACTGGTGCCGCCACGAGTACCAGCTCTCCGGGAAGCCGTGCAGCAGCAGGACGAGCGGGCCCTCCCCCTGTTCGGCGAGGTGGAGCCGGACGCCGTTCACCTCGATGTCGCGGTGCGTGATGTCGCCGTACGCGAGGTCCCCGTAGGCGGAGCCGGCCTCGCGTGCGGCGCCGTCCGCCCCGCCGCCGGTCCGCTCACCGCCCACCTGCCCGCCGCCGGTCCGCTCGCCGAAGGCCTCGCCGGTGTCCCTGGTCACGTCGCCCACCCCTGTTCCTCACGCCGTCCGAATCACCGCCGGACGGATGACGTCCGACCGGTCGCTATCCACCCTGCCCAGCGGAACGCCGCGGGAACCCCCGGATCTCCCCCTCCCTCGGCCGTGCACCGCGATGGCTCACCCGGCCTGCGCGAGCTTCTCCCGCGCGTCGGCGAAGTCCTCGGCGGTGGGAGCGTCGTCCTGGGTGAGCCGGTGGCGCCAGTACCCGGCGAACTCCACCGACGCCTTGGCCAGTCCGCGCTCCTCCGCCAGGTGGCGCCGGATCACCCGGACCGCCGAGGCCTCCCCGGCCAGCCAGGCGAACGGCGTACCGCCGGGCAGGTCGGCGGCGCGGACCGCGTCGGTCAGCGGACCGCCGGGGGCGGCGCCGTCGCGGTACACCCAGTGCACCGTCAGGTCGGCCGGGGTGGCCAGCGGCTGCCGCTCCGCCTCGTCGGCCACCTCGGCGTACACCACCGCCCGGATCCCGGCGGGCAGCGCCGCCAGCAGGGTGGCGATCGCGGGCAGCGCCGTCTCGTCCCCGGCCAGCAGGACCCAGTCGGCCCCGGCGGCGACGGTGGCGAGCGGGACGGGCCGGGCGTACAGCTCGGAGGGGCCGACCATGCCGAGCCGGTCGCCCGGCCGGGCGCGGTCCGCCCAGGCGCTCGCCGGGCCGCCGTCGCCGTGCAGCACGAAGTCGACCTCCAGCCGCCGGGTGCCGGGCCGCCGGCCGCGGACGGTGAAGCTGCGCATCCACGGCCGCTCGCCCTCCGGGACGGCCAGGTAGGCCTGGTACCAGCCCATCGGATCGCCGCCGCCGCCGGGCAGCACGGGCTCGGTCCGACCGGGCTTGGGGAAGCAGAGTTTGACCTGCTGGTCGGGGCTGCGGCCGACGCTGTCGTCGAGCGCGTCGGCCTCGAAGGTGATGCGGGCCGTCCGCGGGGTGACCCGCTCGACCGCGACGACCTGGATGTATGTGACGGGCAATGCCACCGTCGGACCCTCCGGTTTCGGCTCCACTGATAACCTTACGCCATAAGCGATTACCTCGACGAGGATACTTTACGGCATAAGGAGTTCGCTACCGTGACCGTCTTCGCGGGCCAGGGTGACGCCCACAGCTCGATGTCCCTGCTCTGGCGCGGGCCGGAGGAGCCGCGCACCGGGCGCAGCGGCCCCAAGCCCGCCCTCAGCGTGGACGCGATCGTGACGGCCGGGATCGCGGTCGCCGACGCCGAGGGGATGGCCGCGCTGTCCATGCGCGCGGTCGGCCAACGGCTCGGCCGCACCGCGATGGCCCTGTACACGTACGTACCGGGCAAGGCCGAGCTGCTCGACCTGATGCACGATCGGGTGCTCGCCGAGCTGCCGACCGGCCACGACCCCGCCGCGGGCTGGCGGGCCGCCGCCACCGCCTGGGCCGAGGAGGCCTTCACCTGCTACCTGCGGCACCCGTGGGTCCTGCAGATCTCCCAGGCCCGGCCGGTCCTCGGCCCGGCCGAGCTGGGCGCGATGGAGGCGGTGCTGCGGATCCTGGACGGCGCCGGCCTGGCACCCCGGCAGCTGCGCGGCGTGGTCGCCGCCCTCTGGCAGCTGGTCCGCGGCATGGCCCGGACCGCCGCCGAGGCCCGTGCCGCGGCCGTGGACACCGGGGTCGCCGACGAGGAGTGGTGGTACGCGCGGTCCACCCAACTTGCTTCCCTCGCAACGGACTTCGCGGAGCGCTTCCCACTGCTGACCGCGCTGGAGAGCGGCGGCGGCGCCCCCGAGGCCGGGGACGGCGCCGGTGACCTGGAGGAGCGGACCCGGGAGGCCTTCCGCACCGGGCTCGCCGTCCTCCTCGACGGTGTCGAGGCGGCCGCCGCCCGGTCGTAGCGCCCGGCGGGCCCACCGGCGCTGTCCGCTGCCCAGGTGACGGTTGGTCTGAGCGGGTACGTCCGGTCACCGTTCAGCGTAGGCGGGTGCTCCACCGGTCACCCTGGTCGCACGAGCTGTCGGACGCTTCGACTATGTCTTCCTTCAACCGACTGCTCACCCGCGTCCGCCGACGGGCCGGCGCCCTGGCCCTCCCCTGTACGGTGCTCTCGACCCTGGTGCCGGTCCTCGCCCTCGGCGCCGGGGCCGTCCCCGCCGTGGCGGCGCCGCTGCCCGGCGGCCTCGGCCCGTGCGTACCGGGCAGCTGCCCGCCCAGCTACCCGACGTCGATCAACAACCTCCCGTTCACCGGCCGGGACAACGGCATCAACATCTTCGTCGGCAACCAGTTCCAGGTCGCCGGGCGCGCCGCCGAGGCCGAGGGCCGCGTGGTCGTCCTCGACAGCTTCGCCCAGGCCAAGGAGGCCGGCGTCAGCTCCATCTACAACATCGGCATCGCCGGCGTCGGCTCCCGGGTCCCCCCGCCGGACGGCGCCGACTTCCTCACCACCGGCGGCGGCATCACCATCGCCCCCGGTCAGACCCTGGTCGCCGAGGGCGGCGTGGTCCGGCACGCGGGCACGGTCACCGGCACGGTGACCGGCACCCTGGTCACCGACCCCGACGCCGTCCGGCCCTACAGCGGACTGCGCGACCAGCTCACCACCGCGTCCGACTGCTACGCCCGCGTCGGCGGCACGCCGCGCACCCCGACCGGCACCGCCGTGAACCAGGGCGGGCAGACCCTGTTCACCGGGGACGGCAGCTCGGCCCTCCAGGTGTTCAACGTCGACTTCGACCTCACCGGGCCGACCGGTGGCCAGCAGGGCATCGTCTTCGCCGGCATCCCCTCCGGCGCCACGATCCTCGTCAACGTCCTCGGCGCCACCCGGGCCCTGAACACCTACAGCGGCGGCATCAACGACACCGACGACCCGCTCAACGCCTACCGCGACCACCTGCTGTGGAACTTCCCCGACGCCACCGCCGTCACCCTGGCCGGCACCGGCCAGTTCCAGGGCAGCTTCCTGATCGGCCGGCAGGCCTCGCAGACCACCGTCACCCTCGCGGGGATCAACGGCCGCTTCTTCACCACCGGCTCGCTCACCCACACCAGCCTCCCCGTCGGGGGCGGCGGCCAGGAGTTCCACTCCTACCCGTTCAACGGCGACCTCCCCTCCTGCACCACCCCGCCGGTCACCGGTGAGGTCCGCGTCCTCAAGACCGACGCCACCACCGGCACCCCCCTCGCCGGCGCCGTCTTCGAACTCTGGCACGAGACCAACAACACCCCCGGCCTCCAGACCACCGGCATCAACCCCGACACCCAGCTCGGCGCCACCTGCACCACCCCCGCCAACGGCATCTGCCGACGCACCGTCGACACCGGCACCTACTACTGGCGCGAAACCACCCCACCCACCGGCTACGACCTCCCCACCGACCCCGTCTTCGGCCCCCTCGTCCTCACCCCCCAGAACGCCACCACCGGCGTCCAGGTCACCGCGGCCGACCAACCCCACACCCAACCACCCGTCACCGGTGAGGTCCGCGTCCTCAAGACCGACGCCACCACCGGCACCCCCCTCGCCGGCGCCGTCTTCGAACTCTGGCACGAGACCAACAACAC
>NZ_JBHWUI010000252.1:7576-8222 GCF_042737525.1 Kitasatospora sp. NPDC059973
ACCCCCGGCCTCCAGACCACCGGCATCAACCCCGACACCCGACTCGGCGCCACCTGCACCACCCCCGCCAACGGCATCTGCCGACGCACCGTCGACACCGGCACCTACTACTGGCGCGAAACCACCGCACCCACCGGCTACGACCTCCCCACCGACCCCGTCTTCGGCCCCCTCGTCCTCACCCCCCAGAACGCCACCACCGGCGTCCAGGTGACGGCCGGCGACTGCCCCTCGCCGACGCCGCCGCCGGACGGCTCGATCGACCTGACCAAGCGGGACGCCAAGACCGGCGAACCGCTGGGCGGCGCGCAGTTCCAGCTCTGGCGGGAGACCAACGGAGTCGCCGGCCTGCAGACCGGCGGAGCGAACCCGGACACCCGCACGGGCCCGGGCTGCACCACCTCGGCCGAGGGCGGCTGCGCCTTCACGCACCTGCCGGCCGGCCAGTACTACCTCCGGGAGACCGCCGCGCCCGACGGCTACCAGCTCCCGCACGACCCGGTGACCGGCCCGTACCGGGTGGACGCCGATGACTGCGTCACCGTGGACCTCACCAACAAGCGGCACCACCACGACGACGACTGCTAGGCGCCCGGTACGCCGGACCCGCCGGACCCGCCGGAGCACCCTCTGCTCCGGCGGGTCC
>NZ_JBHWUI010000253.1:0-8217 GCF_042737525.1 Kitasatospora sp. NPDC059973
GCCTCCCACGAAGGGAGGCCGGGGCCCGTCGGCTGCCGGTGCTCAGCTCTGCGAGCTCAGCGCGACCGCGTAGCGCTCCAGCTCGGCGGCCAGCTCGGCCGGCACCTTCGCGTGCAGCAGGGTGCCCTCGGCGGTGTGCTCGGTGGAGAGCAGCTCGCCCTCGGCGTGCACCCGGGAGACCAGGCCGCCCTGGGTGTACGGGACCAGCACCTGCACCTCGATCGCCGGGCGCGGCAGCTCGTCGTCGATGAGCTTCAGCAGCTCCTCGATGCCCAGGCCGCTGCGGGCCGACACCACGATGGCGTGCGGCTCGCGGCGCAGCAGGCGCTGCAGCACGAGCGGGTCGGCGGCGTCCGCCTTGTTGATCACCACGATCTCCGGCACGTTCTGTGCCTCGACCGAGACGATCACCTCGCGGACGGCGGCCAGCTGCGTCTCCGGCTCGGGGTGCGAGCCGTCCACCACGTGCAGGATGAGGTCCGCGTCGGCGACCTCCTCCATGGTCGAGCGGAACGCCTCGACCAGGTGGTGCGGCAGGTGCCGGACGAAGCCCACGGTGTCGGCCAGGGTGTAGAGCCGGCCGCTCGGGGTCTGCGCCCGGCGCACCGTCGGGTCGAGGGTGGCGAACAGCGAGTTCTCCACCAGCACGCCCGCGCCGGTGAGCCGGTTGAGCAGCGAGGACTTGCCGGCGTTGGTGTAACCGGCGATGGCCACGGACGGCACCTGGTGGCGCTTGCGCTCCTGGCGCTTGGTGTCGCGGCCCTTCTTCATGTCGGCGATCTCACGGCGGAGCTTCGCCATCTTCTCGCGGATCCGCCGACGGTCGGTCTCGATCTTGGTCTCACCGGGACCACGGGTGGCCATGCCGCCGCCGGACGAGCCGGAGCCACCACCACCCATCTGCCGGGACAGCGACTGACCCCAGCCCCGCAGGCGCGGCAGCATGTACTGCATCTGCGCGAGCGAGACCTGCGCCTTGCCCTCACGGGACTTGGCGTGCTGGGCGAAGATGTCCAGGATCAGGGCCGTCCGGTCGACGACCTTGACCTTGACGACGTCTTCCAGGTGGATCAGCTGGCCCGGGGTGAGCTCACCGTCGCAGACCACGGTGTCGGCGCCGGTCGCCGCGACGATGTCGCGCAGCTCCTTGGCCTTGCCGGAGCCGATGTAGGTGGCCGCGTCGGGCTTGTCGCGGCGCTGGATGACGCCGTCCAGCACCTCGGAACCGGCGGTCTCGGCGAGGGCGGCGAGCTCGGCCAGCGAGTTCTCCGCCTCCTCGACGGTGCCGTCGGTCCAGACGCCGACGAGCACCACGCGCTCCAGACGGAGCTGGCGGTACTCGACCTCGGTGACGTCCTGGAGTTCGGTGGAGAGGCCGGCGACACGGCGCAGGGCGGCTCGCTCGCTGCGGTCGTACTGGTCGCCGTCGTAGTGGTGGTCGAGGTCCTCGTCGATGGCCGCGAGGTCCTCGTCCATGAGGGCTTCCGCCCGCAGACCGTCGAAGCGGCGCGGGGCGTCGGCGTGGTCGCGGGTGTCTGACGTGGAGGTCATTCTGTCCTTTGGCTGCAGGAGTGGGACGGCCTGTGGGCGCGACCGTGCACAACGGTCTCACCCGGAGTCTGCCCAGCTGCCGCCCCGTCTACCGCTCGGGCGAGTCGTGAGCTACCCCTCAGGGCCACGGAGCCCACTGGGACTCTTGTGTTCAGTGTCCAGTGAACGCCGCGGACCGGCCGTGAATTCCCCATGATGGTCGCACGCCGGGCGCCGACGGGTCATCCCCATTTCCCTGCGCGGACACCGGCGCGGACACCGGCCCGGACACCGCGCCGGAGACCGGCTCGGGCGCCGGGCCCGGCGCCGGGCGGGTCGCCGCCCCGCCCGCCGCCGCCGGGGTGCGGGCGCCGCCCCCCGCCGGGGCGAACGGCCGGCCCACGTCGTACACCCCGGAGACCCGGAGCATCGCCCGCAGCACGGCGGGCAGCGCGCCCGGCTCAGGCAGCTCCACGGTGTAGGTGTGCCGGACCCGCAGCTCCTGCGGCGGCTCCACCTCCGCCGAGACGATCCCGACGCCCTCCCCCGAGATCGCCGCGGTGAGGTCCGCCAGCAGCCGGGGCCGGTTCAGCGCCTCGGCCCGCAGGGTGGCCCGGTAGCCGGACGGCGGCGCGGCGCCGGGCCGCCAGCGGACCTCCGGGGTGCCCCGCCCGTCCGCCCGCATCCGCTCGCCGGCCGGGCAGCCGGTGCGGTGCACGGCGACCGCGCCGCCGCGGATCGCGAAGCCGCTGACCTCGTCCGGTGGCACCGGGGTGCAGCAGCGGGCCAGCCGGACCGGCGCCCCGGGCCGGCCGACCACCGTGACCGGGGCCTCGCCGCGCTCGGCGGCGCGGTGCGCGGGCGGTGCCAGCTGGCCGGCCGACGGCCCGGTGCGGACCACCGGGACGCGCGGCGGGTGGTCGGCCAGCCACCGCTCGATGGCCAGCCGGGCGGCCGGCGTACGGGCGTGCGCCAGCCACTCGGGCGCCGGGCCGGACGGGCGGGCGGCCGGATCGCCCTGCTCGGTGAGGATGGCCACCCGGTCGCCGTCCTGGAGGACGGTGGAGAGCGCGGTGAGCCGGCCGTTGACCCGGGCGCCGATACATCGGTGGCCGGTCTCCTCGCCGAGCAGGTAGGCCGCGTCGACGCAGCTGGCACCGGCCCGCAGCTGAAGCGTTTCGCCGGCCTCGGTGACGACGGTGATCTCGCGGTCCCCGGCGAGGTCGGCGGTCAGCGCGGACCAGAACGCGTCCGGATCGGGCGTCTCCTGCTGCCACTCCAGCAGCCGGCTGAGCCAGCCGGGTCTGGCCGGGTCGGTGCGGTCCAGCTCGTCCGCGCCCGGCTCGGTGCCGGGCTGGCGGGGGTCGCCGAGGGCCACCACCCCGGTCTCGGCGATCTCGTGCATCCGCCGGGTGCGGACCAGCACCTCGACCACCTCGCCGCCCTCCAGCGCCACCGCGGTGTGCAACGACTGGTAGAGGTTGAACTTGGGAGCGGCCACGAAGTCCTTGAACTCGCCCGGCAGCGGTGTCCAGCAGGTGTGCAGTTCGCCGAGCACGGCGTAGCAGTCCGCGTTCTCCTCGACCACCACCAGCACCCGGCCGAAGTCGGCGGGCTGGGGCCCCTGCGGCCGCCCGTCCGGCCCGGCGGCGGCGTCCCGCTTGAGCAGGACCCGGTGCAGCGAGACGCAGTGCCGCGGCCGGACGGTGACCTCGGCGGCCACCCCGGCCTCGGCGAGCTGGCGGCCCAGCGCCAGGGCGAACGGGGCGAGCAGGGCGTCCGGGTGGTCCTCGCGGCCGGCCAGCAGCGCCCTGGTCCGGGCGTACTCCTCCGGGTGCAGGGTGGCGAAGACGATGTCCTCCAGCTCCGCCTTGAGCACCTGGATGCCCAGCCGCTCGGCCAGCGGGATCAGCACGTCCCGGGTGACCTTGGCGATCCGGACCCGGCTGGCGGGCTTCATGTGCCGGATGGTGCGCATGTTGTGCAGCCGGTCGGCGAGCTTGATGACCATCACCCGGACGTCGTCCCCGGTGGCGACCAGCATCTTGCGGAACGTCTCCGCCTCGGCCGCCGCACCGAAGTCGACCTTCTCCAGCTTCGTCACCCCGTCGACCAGGTAGGCGACTTCGGGCCCGAAGCCGGCCCCCACCTGGTCCAGCGTCAACTCGGTGTCCTCCACCGTATCGTGGAGCAGCGAGGCGACCAACGTGGTCGTCCCGGCGCCGAGTTGGGCCAGGATCATGGTGACGGCCAGTGGGTGGGTGATGTACGGCTCGCCGCTCTTGCGCTTCTGCCCGCGGTGGCTGGCCTCGGCGAGCCGGTAGGCCCGGCCGAGCAGGCCGAGGTCGGCCTGCGGGTGGTGGCGGCGGTGGGCCTGCACCAGCGGTTCGAGCGCGTCCGGCACCGGCGTGCGGCCGGTGGCCAGCAGGGCGGCGCGCCCGGCCCGGCCGAGGGCCGCCCGGCCGAGGCCTCCCAGGGGCCGCTTGGGCCCGGCCTGCCGTGCGGACGTCGGCTGCCCCGCCAGGGGCTGCCCGGCTTCGATGGTCATCGGCACCTCCGGCAGCGGTCACCGGGAGCATTGGCCGACCCGGTGGTCCATGCTACCGAGCAGAGCACGTTCCGCGACGCCCTGCTCCCCGTCGGTCATCGGGATCACCCGAACGGGGGGATTCATCGCCGCACGAAATGGGCAAACCGGCCGCACTGCCAGGGGCTGTTCGAACCGGACCTACCGGTGGGCGGTGGCGAGCCACCCCGGGTCGAGCTCGCCACGGGCCACGATGACCGCCGGACCGGTCTTCTCCACCCGGCCGTCCGGGTACTCGGTGATCATCAGCCGGCCCCCGAGCACGTCCACGGTGTAGGTGACGGCCTCACCGGTGACCGCCGGGTCGACACCGTCCCGCCGGGCGGCGGCCACGGCGACGGCGCAGGCCCCGGTGCCGCAGGAGCGGGTCTCGCCCGAGCCGCGCTCGTGCACCCGCATCGCGACGTGGCGCGGACCGCGGTCCACCACGAACTCGACGTTGACGCCCTCCGGGTAGGCGGTCGCGGGGCTGGTGAGCGGCGCGCTCAGCAGGTCGCCGGCCTGGTCGAGGCTGTCCACGAAGGCCACCGCGTGCGGGTTGCCCATGTTCACGTTGCGGGCCGGCCAGCGCCGCTCGCCGACCGCCACCTCGATGCCGTCCGGTCCGGGCAGCACCGCGCGGCCCATGTCCACGGTCACCTGACCGGGCGTGCCGTCCCCGGCGTCCGCGCCCACCCGCACCCGCCGCACGCCGGCCCGGGTGGCCACCGCCAGCTCGCCCGGCGCGGCCAGCCCGGCCTCGACCAGGTAGCGGGCGAAGACCCGGACGCCGTTGCCGCACATCTCGCCGATCGAACCGTCGGAGTTGCGGTAGTCCATGAACCACTCGGCCTGCTCCGCCTGGTCGGCCGCGACCGGGTCGGCGGCCGAGCGCACCACCCGCAGCAGACCGTCCCCGCCGATGCCGGCCCGGCGGTCGCAGAGCGCGGCGACCGCCTCGGGGCCGATCGTCAGCAGGCCGTCCGGATCGGGCACGATGACGAAGTCGTTCTGGGTGCCGTGCCCCTTCAGGAAGGGCAGGCCGGCGGGGGTCACGGAGGATTCGCTCACCCTCCCGATCATACTGAGCGGGCCCGCTCCGCAGCGCCGCGGACCAGCAGGCGGACGGCGCCCGCCGAGGCGGCGGCGGTGGCGGTCAGCGCAGGTGGACGACCCGCCACAGCGCGAGCGCGCAGGCGACCAGGGCGACCAGGGTGTAGATCACGATCGCCTTCCACCCGGCCCGCCGGCCCGAGCCGCGACGCGGCAGACCCGGCCACTTGTACCCGGCGTGCCGGGCGGCCATCGCGCCCCAGCCGACCGAGGCCGCGGTGAGCAGCAGGCCGAGCATGCCGACCATCGCGGAGCCGGCCCCGGCCGAGCCGAAGGCGAGCGGGAAGGCGAACATCAGCGAGCCGGCGGTGCCCAGCAGCGCGATCGGCAGGGTCTGCCACCAGCGCAGCCGGCGGCGCGGCCGGATCTCCCGCTCGTGCACCGCGCCGGCCGGGGCGCTGGTGTCCAGGGCGGGCAGCGCGAGCGCGTAGGAGGTCGGTCCGTCGAGACCCGCCAGCACCGGCAGGTCCGGCAGGGAGGAGGCGTCGGGGCCGTCGGCCTGAGCCGTGGCGCTCCCGCTCTGACCGCTTTCGGGGCCGGTACCCGTCGACACGCGGCCTCCCCTGACAGTTCGACACGAGTGCGGACTCGCGGCCGGGCAACGGTCGACCCGCCCGGGGCCGACCCTTATGGCATCGATGATGGCATGTCCAGGAGGGCGTTCCGGGCCTGACCGGGGCCATCGGGTGATCCGTGGCCATGACGTGATCCGGCCGTAACCGCGGGTTCGTCCTGCACGCCCACCTGCGCGCGCAGCTGCACCGCCGGATTGGCCGGATCCCGTCCACGGCCCGTCCGGTTACTGACGCTCGATCAGCTCCAGTGAGCGGGAGAGCAGCTCGGCGGGGTCAGCGCCGGCCGGCCGGGAGAGCCAGTGGATCCGGTCGTCGCGCCGGAACCAGGACTCCTGGCGGCGGGCGAACCGCTTGGTGGCCCGGACGGTCTCGGCACGGGCCTCGTCCTCGGTGCACTCGCCGGCGAAGTGGTCCAGCACCTGCTGGTAGCCGAGCGCCCGGGAGGCCGTCCGGCCCTCCCGCAGGCCGAGCCCCTCCAGCTCCCGCACCTCGTCCAGGAGTCCGGCCCGCCACATCCGGTCGACCCGCAGGGCGATCCGCTCGTCCAGCTCGGGCCGGGGCACCGCGACGCCGATCTGGACGGCGTCGTAGACGGCGGTGTTGCTCGGCAGGTTGGCGGTGAAGGGCTGCCCGGTGATCTCGATGACCTCCAGCGCCCGGACGATCCGTCGGCCGTTGCCGGTCAGGATCGCCTCGGCGGCGGCCGGGTCCAGCTCCGCCAGCCGCCGGTGCAGCGCGTACGGGCCGGCCTGCGCCAGCTCGGCCTCCAGCCGGGCCCGGACCTCCGGGTCGGTGCCGGGGAACTCCATCTCGTCGATCGCCGCCCGGACGTACAGACCCGAGCCGCCGACCAGGACGGCGGTCCGGCCCGCCGCGAGCAACCGGTCGATCTCGGCCCGGGCCAGCCGCTGGTACTCGGCGACGCTGGCGGCCTCGGTGACGTCCCAGATGTCCATCAGGTGGTGCGGGACGCCCTCGCGCTCCGCCAGGGTGAGCTTGGCCGTACCGATGTCCATGCCCCGGTAGAGCTGCATCGAGTCGGTGTTGATCACTTCGCCGCCCAGGGCCCGGGCGAGGGCGACGGCCAGGTCGGACTTGCCGGCGGCGGTCGCGCCCACCACCGAGACGACGCGCGGCGGGGCGGCATGGGGCTGGACGGTACGGGAGCTGCTCACCGGACCAGTCTCGCAAAACCGTCGCCGCGCCGGTGACCTCCCCGTCCGTCCGGCCCCACCGGGCGACGATATGAGCGGTTCCGGCCGTTTTCACCGGGCTGCGAACGGTTCGGCCACGACGGACGTTGAGCAGGAAACAGAGAGGAACGGTGAGACCACCATGGGTCTGATGGACAACCTCAAGGGCAAGGCCGGCGAGCTCAAGGGGAAGGCGAGCGAACTGGCCGGCAAGCACAGCGAGCAGATCGAGCAGGTGGTGGACAAGGCCGGCGGCGCGATCGACAAGGCGACCAAGGGCAAGTACAGCGACAAGATCGAGCACGGCGCCAGCAAGGCCAAGGGGGCGGTCGACGACTTCGCCCACAAGCCCGGCGACCCGGGCGCTCCAGGCGCTCCAGGGGCTCCCGGCGCTCCCGGTGCCGGCGGCCCGTCCGCCTGATCCCGGCCCGCTCCCGGGCCGCTCGCCGGCCCGCTCCCCGGGCCCGGTCTCAGCTCCAGGACGCGACGAAGTACCCGACCCCGTACGGCGCGTCCCGGTAGCCCAGCCGCGCGGTGAGGCCGGCGCCCCCGGCGGCGCCGGCCAGCACCTGCCAGGGGGCCCGGCCCTCGGCCAGCAGCTCGCCGGCCAGGCCCGGGTCGACGGCGGCCAGCGCCGCCGTGTCCGCCGAGCCCAGCGCGTCCGCGATCACCGCGTCGAAGCCCTCGGCCCGCTCGTCCAGGTAGCCCGGCGCCTTCAGCGAGCGGCAGGCGCTGCCGTCGCCCATCACCAGCAGCCCGACCCGGTCGGCCAGCCCGGCCAGCCCCTGGCCCAGCCCGAGCATCCGGTCGGCGGGCGCGTCGGCGGGCACCGCGCAGGCGTGCGTCGGCACGGTGGCCCCGGCCCGCTCCAGCAGCCAGGCGCCGACGGTCAGCGCGGGGCTCAGCTCCGGCCCCTCGACCCGGCCGGACGGCAGCTTGGCCACCAGCGGCACGCCGTACCGGTGGAAGGAGCCCGCGCCGCCCTCGGTCCAGACCTCGGGCTCGGGACCGGTCCCGACCACCACGACCAGCTCCGGTCCGGCCGCGAGCAGCGCGGCGAGCGCCTCGTCGCAGGCCGCGCGCAGCGGCTCCAGCTCGGCGGCGGCGCCGGCGGCGACCTCCGGGACGAGCAGCGGCGGACAGGGGCAGACGGCGGCGGCAACCAGCATGTGGATCACTCTAACGAAGAAGGACGGCCGTTCGGCCGGGGACGACGGCGGCCCGGCGGGATCCGGGATCC
>NZ_JBHWUI010000254.1:0-8216 GCF_042737525.1 Kitasatospora sp. NPDC059973
TCGGTGATGTGCTCGGCGACGGTGAGCGTCGGGTCGGGCTCGTGCACGCCGGCCACCTGGCCGAGCGCGGCCGGGCCCTGGCGGCGCAGTTCGCCGTGGCTGTGCGGGAAGCCCCCGGCCACTGTGCGCAGCAGCGAGGTGCGTCCGCTGCCGGCCGGGCCGCGGCGCACCGGCACGGGCTCCGGCGCACTCACTCCGGTACCGGCGCGCGGCCACGCGCCCGGCGCCCTGTCGTACCACCCTCGGCCGCCGGTCCCGGCCGGCGGTGGTCACCACCGCGTTTCCGGCCTCCGCGCGGTGCGGGCCCCGCGTGCTTCCGGCCCCGCGCGCTTCGGCCCCCCGCCCGACCGCCGGCCGGTACGGCTACCGGGGCGCGGCGCCGCGCCGGGCCACCAGATGGAAGAGCCGGGCGAACCCGCGGTAGGGATCGCGCAGTCCGGCCTGCCACTCCAGCTCGCAGAGGTCCGCGAACTCCTCCGGTGACGGCTCGTCACGGCGGTGGTCGGAGAAGACCCGCACGCCGAACCACTCCACCGTCGGAGCGCCGAGCCCGGCCAGCCGCCGGCCGAGGTCCTGCGGGGTGTCCGGCCGGGTCGGCAGGTACTGCCCGCCCCGCTCGCCGGACTCCAGCAGGGTCGCCAGCGCGCCCCGCCAGTCGCCCTGGAGCCCGTCGCGCATCGCCTGGGAGTCGCGGTTCACGGTGAGCAGCGAGAGCAGGCCGCCGGGCGCGGCCAGCCGGACCAGCGCGTCCAGCATCGGGCCCGGGTCGGTGAGGTAGAGCAGGACGCTGTGGCAGCAGACCAGGTCGAAGCCCGTCCCGACCAGGTCGGGCGCCGCTTCGCCCAGCCCCTGGACCAGGGTCACCCGCCGGCCGACCTCGGGGGGCTCCGCGGCGACCAGGTCGGCCGCGGCCCGCAGCAGGGTCTCGTCGTTGTCCACCACGGTCACCTCGTGCCCGGCCCGCGCCAGGAGGACCGCCTGCCGGCCGAAGCCGCCGCCGATGTCGACCACCCGGCAGGGGCGCCGCGGCAGGTGCCGGGCCAGCGCGCGGGTGACCAGGTCGAACCGGACCTCGCCGCGGATGCTCCGGGCGTGGTCGAGGTAGGCGTCGGCCCGCGCCTGCGCGGAGTCCGTCCAGAGGTTCCGCTCCGGCCAGGCGGCGGGTTTCGTCATCGGGGGTCGGTCCCTTCCTGGATGCCGTCGTGGGGCGGGCGCCGCGGGACCTCGGCCGGCCGGTCCCGGTGAGGCGCCGCGCAGCCAGTGTGCTGCTCCCGACGGGCCGTTGTCCCGGGCCGGCCGGTGGCCGAAACCTGCACCGGCATGAACCGGCCCGTTCCGCCCGGTCCGGCCGCTTCCGCCCGGCCGGGCCCGGCCGGAAACCGCCCCGGACGCCGGTTCCGAGCGGCAGCAACCGACCACTTGCGCAACGCGCACCGGGCCCCGCCCCGCACCCCCGCCGGCCCCGACCGCGCCCCCGCCGGCCCCGACCGCGCCCCCGACCGCCCTCAGGACTGCTGCGCCGCCAGCGCGCAGAGCTCGGACCGGTTCGGCAGCCCGGTCTTGGCGATCAGACTGGCGACGTGCTTCTCGACGGTGCGCGGCGAGATGTAGAGCCGGGCGGCGATGTCCTTGTTGCTGAGCCGGTCGGCCAGCAGCTGGAAGATCTCGTACTCACGGACCGTCATGCCCTTGAGCCGCAGCTGCGCCGGGATCCGGTTGCTGCCGGTGCGGTGCTGGCGGACGGGCGCGCCGATGGCCCGGAGCAGCGTCCGGCAGGCGCCGACGACGGCGGTGGCGGAGGTCTCCCGGAAGTGGTGCTCGGCCTCCCGGAGCCATCCCTCCGGGTCGCCCCAGCCCAGGGCGTGCGCCTCCTCGGCGATCAGCCGCTGTCCGAGGTGGCGGGCGGTGGGGTAGGGCGCACCGACCTCCTGGGCGAGCCGGGCGGCCCGGCCGGCGGCCTCGGGATCGCCCTCGCGGCCGAGCAGCACGGCGTCGGCGAGCAGGACGAAGTGCCGGTTCCACCGCATCCGGCCGGCCGAGCTGGCGGCCACCCGGTCGAGGCGGCCGCGGTCGAGGCGGCCGTCCAGCAGGTCGAGCAGCAGGCCGAGGCCGTGCCGGCCGCCGAGGTGGAAAGTGCTCGGGTTCTCGGCCTCCAGGGCCTGGAGGCCGGCCATGTCCCGGGCGGCCCGGTCCCGGTCCTCCTCCAGGAGGGCGCAGAACACCCGGGCCAGCCCGAGGGCGAGCGGCTCCTCGGGCGAGCCGCTGCCGCCCCAGCGGCCGAACTCGGTGAGCGACTCCTCCATGGCGGCCCGGTCGCCCTGATGGGCCGCCAGGACGGAGCGGGTCATCAGCAGGTAGCGGGCGACCGGGGTCAGCCGCAGCCGGGCCGCCATGGTCAGCGCCTCGTCGCCCAGCACCCGGGCCTCGGCGAACCGGCCGCAGAGCACGTCGTGCAGGGCGAGGATGCCGTCGAGGGTGTAGACGACGGTGACGGCGCCCAGGCGGCGGGCCTCGGTCCGGGCCTCGTCCAGGGTGGCGGTGCCGCCGTCGGCCAGCCAGCGGCTGCCGCCGAGCCGGGTGAGCGCGTACATCCGCTGGAGCGGCAGGCTGTGCCGCTCGGCGGTGTTCATGGCCCGTTCCAGGTAGGTGACCGCCTCGGCCGGATCGCGCTCGCGGGCGACGACGCCCAGCAGCTCCCAGGCCTGGCAGGCGACCAGCGGCTGGTCGTGCTTCTCGGCGGTGGCGATCGCGGCGCGGGCCAGCCGTTCGGCCCGCTGGGTGCGGTCCTGGCCGGGGGTGTCGAGGCACAGGTAGGCCTCCACCACGTCGGTCAGCGCGGTGTGCGCCTCGTCCGGGTCCGGTCCGAGCAGGGCGCGGGCCCGCTCGATCTGGTTGTTGCCGTCGGCCCAGCGGCCCGCCATGTAGGCCACCTGGGCCAGCCGGGTGTGCAGGGCCGCCAGCCGGGGCGCGCCCAGACCGGCGCCGACCAGCTCCCGCAGGCTGCTCGCGAGGCTGAGCGCCCGGGTCAGCTCGCCGGTCTCGGCGAGGGCGGGCAGCAGGGCCTCCAGGGCCTCGGCGCGGGCGGCCGAGTCGGTGCCCCCGGCCAGCAGGGTCTCGGCCCGGTCGAGCAGGGTGACCGCGGAGCCGACCGTGCCGTTGGCGAGGGCGCGGCGGCCGGCCTCGGTGAACAGCCGGCCGGCCCGGACGGGGTCGCCGGCGTCGGCGCGCAGGGTCGCGGCCAGCGGGCACCAGTCGCCCTGGAGGTCGGGGTGGAGGGCCTCGATCGCGTCGGCGGCCTGGTGGGACAGGGCGGCCCGGGCGGTCGGGGTGAGCTGGGCGAGCAGCGCCTCGGCGGTCAGCGGGTGCTGGAAGGCGTACCAGTCGGGGGCGGGCTCGTCGGCCGCGACCAGCCGGGCGGTGACGCCGGCGTGCAGGTGGCTGAGCAGGCTGCGGTCGTCGGCACCGGTCATCAGCTGGAGCACCGACAGGGGGAAGCGCCGGCCGAGCACGGCGGCGGCGGAGAGCAGCGTCTGCCCCTGCGGGCCGAGTTCGTCGATGCGGTGGATGGCGCCTTCGAGGAGCGCCCTCGGCACGTTGCGGCGCAGGTTCCCGGCCACCCGCCAGGCGGTGTTCTCGCGGACCAGCGCGCCGCCGGTGACGGCGCCCTGGAGGAGTTCCTCGACCAGGAACGGGATGCCCGCGCTGTCCTCCCGGATCTGCGTCAGCACTTCGGCGGGCACCAGGCCCGGCTCGGTGTCCAGGCAGGAGGCGATCAGGCGGTTCACCTCGTCGTCGCCCAGCGGCGCCAGCCGGAAGACCGTTCCGCTGCGGCGGCGCCCGGCCGACTCGGCGAGCAGGAGTGCCTCGCCCGGTTCCGACCGGACGGTCGCCACCAGCATGACCGGCTGCTGTTCGAGGTTGTCGACGAGGTACTCGACGACGGCCAGCGTCTCGGTGTCGGCGTCGTGCAGGTCCTCCAGGACCAGCAGGCAGCCCTGGTCGCGGCCCGCGGAGGAGAGCAGCCGCAGGACGGCCTCGGCGAGCACCACGGTCGACCCCTGGTCCGGGGTGCCGGTGCTCCAGTCCGGGATGAGCCGGCCGAGCACCGGGCGGTAGGGGCCGAGGCTCGCTTCGTCCGGCGTCTCCCCGCCGCGTGAGAGCGGCATCAGCGCCTCGGTGAGCGGCCGGAGCGGCACCATCGGTCCGATGGTGCTGCTCCGGCCCCGCAGGACGCGGACTCCTGCGTCGACCGCCTCGCCGATCAGCTCGGCGACCAGTCGCGACTTACCGATTCCGCCCTCGCCGACCAGGAATGTGGTACAGCCGCGCGAGCGGCGGAGATCCCGCAGTGATTCGCCGAGTCCGGCGACTTCGGCATCACGGCCGATGAGATGGGCTGCCCGCACACGCATAGCCCCGGATAGTAGTCGCTCTCCCCGCGGATCGTCGTGCTCATGTTCGGATCGGCCCTACGTGAGTGCAGGTCAGAACGGCACCGAGACAGTGGTGGTGATGGAGCCGAGGCCCACGACCACGCCGCTGCCGAGGCTCATTCCGGCCAGGGCCCGGGTCCGGGCGCAGGCCCCGTTCCGGCGGACCAGGCGGATCTCGCCGGCCGGGTCCGGAGTGGTCGCGGCCTGGTTCGTGGCCTCGCTGCGGACAGCACCGTTGTACAGGGAGTGGGACATGGGGCTTTCCTTTCCATTCGGGAAGCGGTGCGTGGTGATAAGTGGCGCTGTTCTCTGCTGTCTTGTTTTCGTTTCAGGTGGTCTTGTGCTATTCGGTCCTGTTTGGTTCTCTTTGGTTCTCTTCGGTTCTCTTCGGTTCTCTTCGGTTCTCTTCAGATGGTCGAAGGGGCCGGTGGGGGGCCGGGGGCCGCGTCCAGCAGCAGGACGGACGGCACGGTGTCGGCGAAGCCCAGCCGGAGCAGCGCGTAGCCGATCCCGGAGAGCCCGGTGAGCAGCCCCGGCGTCGGCACCTGTCCGGGGGTCCCGCAGCGGGGTCCCCAGTCGTGGAGCTGCCCGAGGACCGTTCCGGCCCGGCCGGTCAGGCTGTCGCGCGCGCCGCGGTGGCCGCGCTCGGCGAGCGCCGCCAGCGCCTCCGCGGTGCCCAGCTCTCCGTGGCAGAGGCTGAGGTCCGCCACCGGCGGCTGTCCGGTGAGCCGGTGCACGGCGTCCCGCAGCGGGCTGTCGGGCTGCTCGGCGCACAGGCCCGCGTCGGCCGCCGCCAGCACGGTGCCGGCCGTCCCGGAGCACCAGCCGCCGGTGAGCCGGTCCGCCGCCAGGGCGGCGGTCAGCCGGGCCCGGCCGGCGGCGGCGAACCGCGCGCCGCGCGGGCCGCCGGTGAACCGGGCGTGCCGGGTGAGCGCCCAGCCGATCCCGGCCTCCCCGAAGGCGAAGCCGACCCGGTCCGGCGCCGCGGCGCCGAGCGGACCGGGCGGCGGCAGGCCGAGCAGCCGCTCGGCGATCCGGTCCGCGAGCTCGGCGGCCCGCTCCAGCCCGCGCTCGCGGTGCACCGCGTGCAGGGCCGCGAGCGCCCCGGCCAGGCCCGCCGAGACGCCGGGCCGGGCCTCCTCGTCGAGCGCCGCCACGGCCAGCGCGTCCAGGGCGGCCGGCAGGCAGTCGGCGAGGCCCTCGTCGACCAGGCCGGCCAGCCGGGCGAGGGAGTAGCAGAGGCCGCCCAGGCCCTCGAAGCCGCCCGGGCCCACCGCCAGGCTCAGCTCCGGGTCGGCGGCGGCCGCGGCGACGAGGTCGGGCAGCGGGGCGACCGCCGCCCGGGCCAGACCGGTGTGGCGGGCGGAGCCGGTCAGCGCGCCGAGCTGGGCCAGGAACAGCGCCACCCCGCAGTAGCCCTGGGCCAGCCCGGCGCCCATCGGCAGCACCGTCCAGTGCTCGTCGACGGCCTCCAGGCCGATCCAGTTGACCCGCCCGTGGCCGCTCACGGAGCGGCCGGCGATCTCGTCGGCGATCCCGGAGGCGGCGGCGAGCAGCGCGGACGGCTCCGGGACGGCGGCGGGCGAGGGGCGGGTGCGCCCGCCCGCCCGGTGCCGGGGGCCGGTGGCGTCCGGCCCGACGGAGGCCAGCGTGGCCGAAATGATCCACTCCTGGTCGTGGCGGTCGACGGTGTTCATGCCGTCGAGCTTCGCCCGCGCGGTGGCGAGGCCGGAGGTCTCCAGGACGCCGGGCACCGGACTCCCGTCCGAGGCGAACACCGCGGGCTCGCCGGGCCGGTGGAAGAAGACCGGGACGTCGCCGTCCCACAGGTCGGCGATCTCGTGCTCGATCAGGGCCTGCCGGGCCGGGTCGCCCTGCGATTCGGCCCAGAGCACCGCGAACAGGGCGTCGCGGTCGAGCCCGTCGCCCAGCAGCTGCGGGTGGGTCGCCTCGGCCAGCAGGGTGGCGTAGAGCATCGTCGGGCGGATCACGAGGCGGCCGACGGCCGCCGCCCCGGTGGCCAGCAGCCCGGCCGGGTCGGCGAGTTCGGCCCGGTGCCGGACGACGGCGTCGTACCCGGCGCGGAACCCGGCCAGCGTCGCGGAGAGCCGGTCCGCGCTGCCGGCTCCCGGCACGACGCCGTACGGCCGGTTCTTGGCACCGGTGAACGGCGCCCCGCGGCGCACCAGGCGCATCTCGTCGGTGCCGGTGTCCTCCCAGACCATCCGGGTGTTGGGGAACTCCCCGCCCGGCGCGGCGCCGAGGGCGGAGACGTCGACCGCGCCCAGCTCGCCGACCAGCAGCTGGGGCAGCAGGCAGGTGCGGTGCACCGAGGCGGCGTGCGCC
Organism: Kitasatospora sp. NPDC059973; assembly: GCF_042737525.1. Lineage (NCBI taxonomy): Bacteria > Bacillati > Actinomycetota > Actinomycetes > Kitasatosporales > Streptomycetaceae > Kitasatospora > Kitasatospora sp. NPDC059973. The sequence goes on from NZ_JBHWUI010000254.1 coordinate 6,780, forward strand.
GCGGCCGCCGGGTCCGGCAGGGTGGTGCTCCCCTCGCCGAGGACGGGGTGCAGCAGCGTCTCCACGTCGACGAGCACCGGCTGGTCGCCGTGCGCGAGGAGGTTCTCGCAGTGCAGGTCCACCCCTTCGAGGGTGTAGGCGAGGGCGAGCAGGGCGCCCTGGCGGCGGTGGAACCGGTCGATCTCGACCAGCGAGCGGCAGGGCCGGTGCTCGATGAACTCCAGCCAGCCGTAGCCGTCTCCGCCGACCCAGCGCGGGGTGCGCGGCGCCAGGCCCGGCACCTTGGCGTCCAGCCAGTCCGTCATGGCGTCCAGGAGCGCGTGCTGGCCGATCGGCCGGGGCTTGTACACCGCGGTGGCGCCGGCGGCGAACCGCAGCACCGCCACCGACCGGCCCTGCTGGTGGAGGTCCCCGCGGCCCAGCTCGACGGCGGCCAGCGGGCCCTGGTCCCGGCCGTCGAACAGCCCCGCGGTGAGCGCCGGCCGGTCGGCGGCGAGCCGGGTCAGCAGCTCCGCGCCGGAGCGGGCGGTGTGACGGGACGTCCGGGCCATCAGCCGGGCGAGCACCGGATAGCGGGTGAACAGCCGGGCCAGTCCGGCCCGGGTGCCGGTGCGGGCCGCGAAGTCGGCGAACCGGTCCGCGCCGGTGGCGCCGGCCAGGCCGCCCGCGTCCCGGGCGGCGGCGAGTTCCACGACCAGTGTCCGGGCCGCCTCGCCGGCGAGGCGCTCGGCCAGCCAGCGCGCGTACGCCGGGGCGAACACCGCCAGGTCGGCCGGCTCGGCGCCGCCCGCCAGCGCCCGCGCGGTCAGCTCGGCGGTGGCGGCCGCCACCAGCGGGCGCAGCAGCGGGGCGAACACCGTCGCCCCCTCGCCCGCTTCGAGCGGCACGCCCCCGGGGCGCTCCGGCGCGCCGGCGACGGCCCGCTCCGCGAAGACCGCCCACGACGGCTTGGCCAGCCGGCCGGCCAGGCGCTCCGGCGCCTCGGCGGCGAGCGCCGCGGCCAGCCCCGGGTCGACGCCCAGCCGGGCCAGCCGGGCGGCCTCGCAGGCCTGCTCGACCGCCGAGCGGGTGCGTGCCCCGGCCGTCGGGCCCGCCGCCGGCGCCACCGGCGGGTGCGGGGCCGACAGCCGTTCGCGCAGCGTCGCGGCCGGCGCCCACCAGGAGGGCGCCGGCCCTGAGGCCCGGGAAGCGGTGTCGGTTGTGGTCACGTCCGCCACCCTTCCAGCGGCACGACCCTCCGTACAGGGGAGCACCACCCGTAGATTTCGCCGCGCACTACCCAGACGCCGTACCCGGCGTGCCCCAGCTTTGCGCGCCCGGGTGGTCGGACGGGTCGCGGGGGCGGGCGCCGGGTCGGCCCCGGGGGCCGCCGGGACCGCGCGGAGCTGCGGCGGAGCGGGCCCGCGGCCACCCGCGGCGCCACCCGCCGCACCCGGT
>NZ_JBHWUI010000255.1:0-8160 GCF_042737525.1 Kitasatospora sp. NPDC059973
ACGCCGGACCCGCCGGACCCGCCGGAGCACCCTCTGCTCCGGCGGGTCCGGCGCGTCCGGGCCGGCCCGCCCCGTCCGGGTGCCGGGGCCCGGACGGAGCAGCGCACACGGCGCCCCGGCCGCGCCGCGGGTACGTTCGCGGTGTGCAGCAGAGGTCACACCATGTCAGAGGACCGGCCGCGGCCGGTGCCGTCGCCGCCGCGCTGGTGCTCGCCACCGCGGCGTCCGCGGCCGTCGCGCAGGACGCGACCACCGTGGTCGGCGGCGAGCGGCTGGGCCGCCCCGCCGTCCAGGTGGCCCCGCTGGCCGGGGCGCCCGCGCTGCCGGTCGAACTCACCGGCCGGTCCTGGCTGGTCGCCGACGCGACCACCGGTGACGTCCTGGCCGCCCGCAACGCCCATCTGCCGCTGCCGCCCGCGAGCACCCTGAAGATGCTCTTCGCGGACACCGTGCTGCCCAAGCTGGACCGCTCCCTGGAGCACAAGGTCGCCCCGGCCGAGCTGGCCAACCTGGGCGTGGGCAGCAGCCTGGTCGGCATCAAGGAGAACCTGCCCTACCGGGTGGAGGACCTCTGGCGGGGCGTCTTCCTCAGCTCCGGCAACGACGCGGTGCACGTCCTGGCCCACATGAACGGCGGCCTCGCCCGGACCGTGGCCCAGATGCAGGACCGCGCGGTGGCCCTCCAGGCCCGCGACACCCACGTGGTCTCGCCCGAGGGCTACGACCAGGAGGGGCAGGTCTCCTCGGCCTACGACCTGACGCTGTTCGCCCGGGCCGGGCTTCGCAACCAGGACTTCCGCTCCTACTGCTCCACCCGCACCGCGCGCTTCCCCGGCGGGGTGGACAAGACGACCGGTCAGCGCACCGCCTTCGACATCGCCAACACCGACCGGCTGCTCGGCAAGTACCCGGGCCTGATCGGGGTGAAGAACGGCTACACCACCGGCGCCGGCGCCACCTTCACCGGCGCCGCCGAACGCGGCGGCCGCACCCTGCTGGTGACGGTGATGCACCCGGAGTCGCAGACCAAGGTGTACGACGAGGCGGCGAGCCTGCTCGACTGGGGCTTCGCCGCGGCGGGCCGGGTGGAACCGGTCGGCCACCTGGTGGACGAGCCGGCCGCCGCCGCGTCCGCCCCCGCCGAGGCCCCCGCGACGGGCGTCGTGCCGCACGCGATCGAGCAGGCCCACCACGCGCTCGGCCCGGCCGGGTGGACGACGCTCGTGCTCGGCGGGGCGCTGGCGCTGTGGTCCGCGGGCCGGGCCCGGACCCGGCGGCTGCGGCTGCGCCCGGCTGCCGTCGAGGCCGCCGCCGCCCCGCTCGCGTTCGCCCGGACGGGTGCCACCGCGCTGGGCGGCTCGACGGCGGTCGGCGGTCGCGGCCGCCGGCGGGCGGCCCGCGCCCTGCGGTCGACGGTGCGGTCGGCCCGTCGGCGGCTGCACAACCACCGGGCCTGACTCCCCGGCGGCCACCGCGCCGCCGGCCCGGCGTGCGGCCGGACGCCGCCCGCACACCACCGATGGAACGGAGCCTGCGATGACCGACCTGCCCTTCGATGACACCACGGACTTCGAGGACGCCGACCGGGGTTTCCTCGGCGCGCTGGTGCCCGCCGTGGTCCGGGCCGCCGACGGGCGGGTGGTCTGGGACAACGACGCGTACGGCTTCCTCGCCGCCGACTGCCCGGACACCGCCCGTCCGAGCCTCTGGCGCCAGGCCCGGCTCTGTGCCCGGCAGGGGCTCTACGAGGTGGCCGAGCGGCTCTACCAGGTGCGCGGCCTCGACCTGTCCAACATGACGCTGGTCGAGGGCGAGCGCGGGGTGATCGTGATCGACCCCTTGATCTCCGCCGAGACGGCCGCCGCCGCCCTCGCGCTCTACCGGGAGCACCGCGGTGACCGGCCCGTCACCGGCCTCGTCTACACCCACTCGCACGGCGACCACTTCGGCGGCGCCCGCGGCGTCCTGCCGCCGGGCAGTGAGGAGGGCGTCCCGGTCATCGCGCCCGCCGGCTTCCTGGAACACGCCGTCAGCGAGAACGTCTACGCGGGCAACGCGATGACCCGGCGGGCCATGTTCATGTACGGCGACCGGCTGCCGAAGGCCCCCGACGGGCAGATCGGCGCCGGCCTCGGCATGACCACCTCCACCGGCACCATCACGCTCGTCCCGCCGACGGTGGACGTCACCCGCACCGGCCAGGAGGAGACCGTCGACGGCGTGCGGATCGTCTTCCAGCTCACCCCGGGCACCGAGGCACCGGCCGAGATGAACTTCCTCTTCCCCGGCCTGCGCGCACTCTGCCTGGCCGAGAACGCCACCCACACCATGCACAACATCCTGACGCTGCGCGGCGCGGTGGTCCGCGACGCCCGGATCTGGGCCCGCTACCTGGACGAGGCGATCGAGTACTTCCACGGCCGGTACGACGTCGCGTTCGCCTCGCACCACTGGCCGACCTGGGGCCACGACAACGTGGTCGCCTTCCTCTCCGAGCAGCGCGACCTCTACGCGTACCTGCACGACCAGACCCTGCGCCGGCTCAACGACGGGCTCACCGGGACGGAGATCGCCGAGGAGCTGCGGCTGCCGCCCGCGCTGGAGCGGCGCTGGCACGCGCGCGGCTACTACGGCTCGCTGAACCACAACGTCAAGGCCGTCTACCAGCGCTACCTCGGCTGGTTCGACGGCAACGTGGCGCACCTGTGGGAGCACCCGCCGGTGGCCCAGGCGCAGCGGTACGTCGAGGTGGCCGGCGGCGGCGAGGCCGCGCTGGCCAAGGCGCGGGGCTACGCGGACTCGGGGGACCTCCGCTTCGCGGCCACCCTGCTCAACCACGTGGTGTTCGCCGACCCGTCGAACCGGGCGGCCAGGGAGGCGCTGGCCGGCGTCTACCGGCAGCTCGGCCACGGCGCGGAGAACGGCCCCTGGCGCAACTTCTACCTGGCGGCCGCGGGCGAACTGCTGGACGGCCCCGGGACGGTCCTGCTCGACGCCGCCACCCCCGGGATGACGGCGGCCCTGACCACCGCCATGCTGCTCGACTCGATCGCGATCCGGATCGACGGGCCGCGCGCCTGGGACGAGGCGCTGACCATCGACCTGGTGCTGACCGACGAGCGGCTGCGGTACCGGGTGACACTGCGGCACGGCGCCCTCACCCACCGGTCGTTCCCGGCCGGGGACGCGCCCCGGTCGCCGGCCGGGCTGACGCTCACCCTGACCAGGCCGCAGTTGCTCGGCCTGCTGGCCGGCCAGGCCCTAGACACCGTCCGGCACGAGGGCGACCCGGGGCTGCTGCCGCGGCTGTTCGCCCTCGTCACCACCCCGGAGCGGGCGTTCCCCGTGGTCACCCCCTGACGACGGTCACTCCCCCGGCCCACGGCGCGGCCTAGAATGCGGCCATGAGCGCCGCCACCCCCGACCCCGCCTCGCAGGACCGGCTCGCACGCCTGGTCCGGCTCTCCGCCGGGAACTACCTGCTGGTCACCACCTACAAGAAGGACGGCAGCACGGTACCGACCCCGGTCTGGGTGGTCCGCGACGGCGACGCGCTGGGCGTCTGGACCGTCACCGACTCCTGGAAGGTCAAGCGGATCCGCAACCGCGCCGACGTCCTGGTCGGCCCGTGCGACGTCAAGGGCCGGCCGACCGGCGAGCAGTACCCGGCGACCGCCGAGATCCTCGGCCCCGAGCGGACCGCCGCCTACCGGACGCTGCTGCGGCAGAAGTACGGCCTGCTGGGTGTGCTCACCCTGCTCGGCAGCCGGGTGCGGCGCGGCGAGCGCGGCACGGTCGGCATCCGGATCACGCTGACGGACTGAGCGGCTCCGGCAGGGCCGGCCGGTCCTGCGCCCGGGCGCAGGTGTCCAGGACCACCCGGGCGACCAGCTCCGGGTCGTCGTTCATCGGCACGTGCCCGCAGCCCGGCAGCCGGACCAGCCGGGCCGCCGGGAGTTCCCGCAGCGCGCGCACGCCCTGACGGCGCAGCAGGATGCGGTCCCGGCTGCCCCAGGCGACGGTGACCGGCACGTCGCCGGCGGCCCCGGTGAACCGCAGCCCGCGGCCGGCCGCGAGGGTGGGGCCGAAGCCGGTCGCCTCGCGCAGCGCCCTGGTCTCGGCGACGGCGGCGGCGGGCTCCCGGCGGCCGGGGCGGGCGTAGATGGAGCTGACCAGGAGCGCGCGGCCGGCCGCGGAGCGGGCGATCCGGCCGACGGCGGGCGGCGGCAGCAGCCGCGCGCCGAGCCGCATCCCGCCCAGCACCGCGTAGGCGTAGCGGCGTTCGGCCTCGGTCCAGAAGCCGGCCGGGGCGAGCGCCGTCACCGAGCGGGCCAGGCCGGCCCGGCCGAGGCCGAGGGCCAGCAGTCCGCCGAGGGAGTTCCCGGCGACGTGCGGGCGTTCGATCCCGAGTTCGGCGCAGAGCCTGCCGAGTACCGGCACCACCGCCTCCAGCCCGTACGGCACGCCCGGTGGCAGGGCGGGCGAGGCGCCGAAGCCCGGCAGGTCGACGGCGATCACCTCGTGCCGCTCGGCCAGCGCGGGCAGCACGGGCTCCCAGGCCTGCCAGTGGTGGCCCACGCCGTGCAGCAGCAGGAGCGGGCTGCCGGACCCGAGCCGCTGGTAGCGGACGGTCACCTCCCCCGGTCCGGGCGGGGCGGGCAGCGCGAAGGTGACGTCGGCGGGCATGCGGCTCCTCTGCTGGACGCGATGTCAGCAAGGATTACCGACGAGTAGCCCGCCCGGCAAGAGGTACGCCCTGCCGGCCGCTCAGTACCGGACGGCCCTGACCACGACCGGCAGCAGCGTCTCCTCCGCCGGCCGGCGGCTGAACGCGACCGGGGAGGCCTGCGCCCCGACGGCGAGGTGCTCCGCGCCGACGATCGAACTGTCCACGGTCTTCCCGCTGGTGTCGGTGAAGTCGACCTGCACCGCGTACGAGGCGGTGTTCACCCCGTCGTTGGTGATGGTGACCACGACGGCGTGCAGCCCACCGGTCTGCGCCCGCGGCACCCCGGTGATGGTGACGTCGCCCAGCGCGTTGCCGCCGTTCTCCAGCGTGCCCAGCGCGGCCGCCGCGTTCTGCCGCGCCTGCTCGCCCTGTGCCGAGGCGGAGGCCGCGAACGAGGCGGCGGCGGCTGAGCCGGACTCGGCGGCCGCCGACGCGGACGCGAGCGCCGACTCCGCGGTCGAGGCCAGCGCGGACGGCGGTTCCCCGGAGAACGACGACGGGTTGGGCGCCGTACTCAGCGTCGAGGCCTCGGAGCGGGTGACCGACGGATTGGTCGACGAACTGCTGCACGCGGCCAGCACGGCGGCCCCGGTCAGCGCGGCCACCAGCGCCACGGCCCGCGGCCCGGACCACCCCCGGCGAGCACCCTCGGCAGGACGGTTCGGGAAGCTATGGAGTTCACGCACCGGAGTTCCCTCTTCTGATCGGCGTCCAGCGGCCGACGACCGCTACGTCCCCATGCTTCGCAACGACCGCCCCCGCCGCGAAACCTGCTCCCCCGTTCGGGTACCCCCGGCCTCCACCGACACCGTCGCCGGCGGCGGGCGGCGCTCCTGTTTCCGGCTCGACACCCCGCTGACGGACGGCGGCCCCGGCGCGTTCCCGGGCGTGGTGTTCCGGGGTGATGTGCGGGTGGTGGGAACCGGTGGGGGTGGCGGGCCGACTGGTGGGGGGTGAGTGAGATGACGCCGGGTGGCCGGCCGTGGAGTGTGGTGGCGGGGTTCGCCCTGCTGTTGGTGGTGGTGTTCGTGGCGGCGTTCGCGCTGGGGCGCGGGCCGGGCCGGTGTCGCCGGGGCTGACGCCCGGGAGCGGCGGGGGCGGGGGCACGCCGGGGATGAGCGGGCACGACATGGGGGCGGGCCGGTGAGCGCCGTCGCGGACGCGCCGGCCGGGACGCCGGTCAGCACCGACCTGACGGTCGGCGGGATGACCTGCGCGGCCTGCGTCGGCCGGGTGGAGCGGACGCTGGCGCGGATCGACGGGGTCACGGCCGGCGTCAATCTCGCCACCGGGCGGGCGCGGGTGCTGCACCCGGCCGGGGTGGCCGTCGGGGACTTGGTCGCCGCGGTCGAGCGGGCCGGGTTCACGGCCGCGCCGGCCGGGGCCGGGCAGCCGCCGGTGGACCGCGTCGAGGAGCCCGCGGAGCGGTGGCGACTGCTGGTGACCGCGCTGGCGGCGGTGCCGGTGGTGGTGCTGTCGATGGTGCCGGCGCTGCAGTTCCCGGCCTGGCAGTGGGTCTGCTTCGCGCTGGCCGTCCCGGTGGTGACGTGGGGGTCGGCCGGCTTCCACCGGCGGGCCCGGCAGGGGCTGCGGCACGGCACGGCGACCATGGACACGCTCGTCAGCCTCGGCGTGGTGGCGTCCTTCGGCTGGTCCGCGTACGCGCTGGTGTTCGGCGGGGCGGGCGGGCTCGGCATGCGGATGCCGTTCTCGCTGACCGCCGACGGCGGGGGCGGCGCGCACGTCTATCTGGAGGCGGCCGTCGGGGTGCCGCTGTTCGTGCTGGCGGGCCGGCTGCTGGAGGGCAGGGTGCGGCGGCGCACCGGTTCGGCGCTGCGGGCGCTGGCCGAGCTGGGGGCCAAGGAGGTGTGCGTCCGGGATCCGCGGTCCGGGCAGGAGCGGCTGATCCCGATCGACCAACTGCTGCCCGGCGCGGAGTTCGTGGTCCGGCCGGGCGAGCGGGTGGCCACCGACGGGGTGGTGGTGGAGGGCGGCTCGGCGCTGGACCTCAGTCTGCTCACCGGCGAGAGCGCGCCGGTGGAGGTCGGCCCCGGCGATGCCGTGGCGGGTGCCACGGTGAACGTCGGCGGCGCGCTGGTGGTCCGGGCCACGGCCGTCGGTGCGGACACCCAACTGGCCCGGATCACCGCCCTGGTGGCGGACGCGCAGGCCGGCAAGGCGCGGGCGCAGCGGCTCGCGGACGCGGTGGCCGGGGTGTTCGTGCCCTGCGTCCTGGCGGTGGCGGTCGCGGTGCTCGGCTTCTGGCTGGGGGCGGGCGCCGATCCGCAGGCGGCGGTGACGGCCGCGGTCGCGGTGCTGGTGGTGGCCTGTCCGTGCGCGCTGGGCCTGGCCACGCCGACCGCACTGCTGGCGGCGACCGGCCGGGGCGCGGAGCTGGGCGTCCTGGTGCGCGGGCCGGAGGTGCTGGAGAGCCTGCGCCGGATCGACACCGTGGTCCTGGACAAGACCGGGACGCTCACGACCGGGCGCACCGAGCTCGGTGAACTCACCGTCGTGCCCGGGGTGGAGGCGGACGAGGTGCTGCGGCTCGCGGGCGCGGTCGAGCAACGCTCCGAGCACCCCGTGGGCCGGGCCGTCCTGTCGGCGGCCCGGGCGCGCTGCGGGTCGCTGCCGGCGGTGGCGGGCTTCGCGGCCACCGCCGGGGTCGGTGTCACGGGCAGCGTCGAGGGGCGGGCCGTCCGGGTCGTCCGGCCGGAGGACTCCTCGGCGGAGCTGCCCGCCGTCCTGGCCGGGGCGCGGGACCGGGCCGGGGCGGCCGGCCGGACACCGGTCCTGGTGGAACTGGACGGCCGGGCGGTGGCCCTGCTCGCGGTCGGGGACACCCTGCGCTCCGGCAGCTGGCGGGCGCTGCACCGGCTGCGCGCGCTGGGGCTGGAGACCGTCCTGCTGACCGGCGACGGCCCCGGGGCGGCCCGGGCGGTGGCCGCCGAGCTGGGCATCGAGCGGGTGCACTGCTCGGCCTCTCCGGCGCGCAAGGCCGAGGTGGTCGCCGAGTTGCGGGCCGCCGGGCGGACCACGGCGGTGGTCGGCGACGGGGTCAACGACGCCGTCGCGCTGGCCTCGGCGGACCTCGGGGTGGCGCTCGCCTCGGGCAGTGACGCCGCGATCGGGGCGGCCGGGCTCACCCTGGTGCGGGGCGACATCGAGGCGGTGGTGGACGCCGTCCGGCTGGCCCGGCGGACGCTGGCCACCATCCGGGTCAATCTGCTCTGGGCGTTCGGCTACAACCTGGTGCTGATCCCGCTAGCGGCGGTCGGGCTGCTGAACCCGATGCTGGCGGCGGTGGCGATGTCGCTGAGTTCGCTGCTCGTGGTGGGCAACAGCCTGCGGCTGCGGACGTGGCAGCCGGGGCGCGGCGCGGGCCGGCCGGGCCGCGGGCCGCGCCGGGGCGCCGCGGGGGTGGCCGGGTG
>NZ_JBHWUI010000256.1:0-7970 GCF_042737525.1 Kitasatospora sp. NPDC059973
GGCCGAGGAAGTCGATTCCTCGGCCCAACGGCCGTTCGTCGTCACCGGTCCGGGGAGCCTGCCCCGGGGCCCGGCCCGAAGTCCGGTGTCCAGGGGCTTCACACGTCATGTGATGTATGCCATTGTACATGTCACACTCCCCACCGTGTGCACGACGGAGCCGCCCCACGGCGCCGTCGCAACGGTCCTCACTCCCGTCAAGGCCGCGTCTCCCCAGCGCGGTTGAAGAAGGCCCGGAGGCCCCCACGTGAGAACCGCACGACCTTTTTCACCACTGCCTCAGTTGGCCAGGCTGGTGACGATCGCCCTGGCGATGCTCCTGGCGCTCGGTCTGTTCGCCCCGCGCGGCCAGGCCGCCCCCGCCCCGGTCCCGCCCCAGCCCGGCGGCGCCCCGTCCGCCACGGCGGCCGGCCCGGCCCCGCAGCCCGGCATCGGCGCCGCCGCGCAGGGCGACGGCCAGAACCGGTCCGTCCCCGCCAGTGACCGGGCCCCGCTCTCGGCCACCGCGCCCGCGGACGCCGCCTCGACGGGGGCGGCCGCCACGTCGGCCAAGTCCGCCGGGCAGCAGTCCGCCGCCGCGACCGCCGCGGCCTGCAACGTCGGCGACTTCACCAGCCGCACCGGCAGCGCCCTGGTCCAGCAGATCAAGTCCGCCGAACTCGGCTGCGTCAACCAGCTGTTCACGCTCACCGGCACCGACGCCAACAAGGCCTTCCGCGAGGCGCAGATGGTCACCGTGGCCAACGCCCTGCGTGACACCGCCGCCGCCTACCCGGGCAACAACACCACCTCCGCCGGACAGTTGGTGCTCTTCCTGCGCGCGGGCTACTTCGTGCAGTGGTACCACCCCGCCGACGTCGGCACCTACGGCACCGCCCTGCAGACCGCGATCCGTGGCGCGCTGGACACCTTCTTCGCCAACTCCCACTCGCGTGACGTGAGTTCCGACAACTCGGGCACGCTGGGCGAGGCCGTCGTGCTGATCGACAGCGCGCAGGAGAACGTCCGCTACCTGTACGTCGTCAAGCGCATGCTGGCCGACTACAACGCCGCCACCCACAACCCGGCCGGGATGGGGAACGCCCTCAACGGCGTCTTCACCGTGCTGTGGCGCGGCCACCAGATCCCCGCGTTCGTCTCGGCCGTCCAGGCCGACCCGAGCGTGCTGGACTCGCTGTACGGCTTCGCCGGCGCCAACAACGCCCTGCTCGGCGGTGACTACGGCTTCTTGGTCTACAACGCCACCCGCGAGATGGGCCGCTTCCTCCAGTACGCCCCGCTGCAGGCCAAGGACCGCCCGCTGGTCAAGGGCCTGGTCGACCAGGCCTCGGTCGGCGGCCGCACCGCCTACCAGTGGGCCGCCGCCGCCGAGATGACGGCCGCCTACGACGCCGCCAACTGTTCGTACTACGGCACCTGCGACGCCGCCAACCGCCTCAAGGCGGCCAATCTGACGGTCAGCTACACCTGCAGCCCGAGCATCAAGATCCTCGCCCAGGCCCTGGACTCCACCCAGCTGTCCACCGCCTGCACCAGCCTGACCGGCCAGGACGCCTACTTCCACTCCGTGGTCCGCGACGGCGGCCCGGTGGCCAACGACCGGAACACCACCATCGAGGTCGTGGTCTTCCACGGCCGCTTCGACTACGGCGTGTTCGCCGCGATCATCTACGGCATCAACACCAACAACGGCGGCATGTACCTGGAGGGCGACCCGGCCGCGGTCGGCAACCAGCCGCGCTTCCTCGCCTACGAGGCCGAGTGGGTGCGTCCGGACTTCCAGATCTGGAACCTCAACCACGAGTACACCCACTACCTGGACGGCCGGTTCGACATGGCCGGCGACTTCAACGCCGGGATGACCACGCCGACCGTCTGGTGGGTCGAGGGCTTCGCCGAGTACGTCTCCTACTCGTACCGCAAGGTGTCGTACGACGCGGCGATGTCCGCCGCCGGCCTGCACACCTACAGCCTGAGCACGCTCTTCGACACCACGTACGACAACGCCGACCAGACCCGCGTCTACAACTGGGGCTACCTGGCCGTCCGTTACATGCTGGAGAAGCACCGCGCGGACATGGACGCGGTGCTCGCCAAGTACCGCGCCGGGGACTGGAACGGCGCCCGCGGCTACCTGACCTCCACCATCGGCACCCGCTACAACGCCGACTTCGACGCCTGGCTGACCGCCTGCGCGGCCGGCTCCTGCGGCACCGGCACCGACCCGGGCGGCAACCAGGCGCCCACGGCGGCCTTCACGACCGCGACCGGCGAGCTGAGCGTCACCTTCGTCGACCGCTCCACCGACAAGGACGGCACGATCGCCTCCCGCGCCTGGAACTTCGGTGACGGCACCACCTCCACCGCCGCCAACCCGACCAAGACCTACGGCGCGGACGGCACCTACACCGTCACCCTGACCGTGACCGACGACAAGGGCGCCACCGCGAGCACCAGCCGGGCGGTCACCGTCTCGCGGATGCCCGAGTGCTCCGCCGCCGACACCCGCCTGCTCGACCGGAACTGCCGGCGCAGCAACCTGGCGGCGACCACCGGCAACTACGCCCACTTCTACCTCTACATCCCGGCCGGGACGAAGCAGCTGAAGCTGACCAGCACCGGCGGCACCGGCAACGCCGACCTCTACTTCAACACCGCCTCGTGGGCGTACACCAACGCCTACACGGCCCGGTCGGTCAACGCCTCCAACAACACCGAGACCCTCACCATCGACAACCCGCCCGCGGGTTACGTCTACGCCAGCCTCTACGCCCAGCAGGGCTTCGGCGGCGCGAACATCAAGGCCGAGTTCTGATCGGCCCCGGATGACCGGAGGCCCCGGGGGAGCGCGTGCGGCGCTCCGCCGGGGCCTCCCGCGTGGGCCCGGCGGCGGCTCGCGCCGGGGCTACCCGGCGACCCGGACCAGGGCCATCGTGATGTTGTCCGGCCCGCCGGCCTCGATCGCCGCCCTCCAGAGGTCGTAGACCGCGCGCCCGTCGGCCCGTTCCGATCCTTCGGCCGAGCCCGTCAGCAGCGCCGACAGCTCCTCCTCCGGCACCGGATCGGTCAGGCCGTCGCTGCACACCAGGTACCGGTCACCGACCGCCAGCGGCATGCCGCGCACATGCGGTTCGACGAAGGTCAGGCCGAACGAGCCGCCGAGCGACTGGGTGATCAGCGAGGTGGTCCGCCGCCCGGGGGCCGGCGGCGGACTGTCGTCCACGCTGATCCGGCGCAGGCCGTCCCGCTCCACCCGGTAGACCCGGCTGTCGCCGACGTTGAAGGCGACGATCCGCTCGGGGAGCAGCACCACACCCGCCACCGTCGTGCCCATCGCGGCGAGTTCCGGATCCTCGGCCGCCGCCGCGTACACCGCCTGGTTGCAGGACTGCAGGGCCTCCCGGACGGTCTCCTCGCCCTCCAGGCCCGGCCCGGCGGCGGCCAGCCGCCGGGCCACCAGCGCGCTCGCCACCTCGCCCCCCGGGTGCCCGCCGAGCCCGTCCGCCACCGCGACCACGCAGGGCGGTCCGGTCGGGAAGAGCAGGGTCTGCGGGTTGCCGGTCACGGTCGCGCAGAGCGTCCACGGCCCGACCGTCAGGCTGTCCTCGTTGTGTTCGCGCACCAGGCCCTCGTGGCTCAGCGCACTCACCGCGATGTAGGCCGCCATCGGCTCGCCGCCCTTCCGGGACTCCGGGTCGGGCCGTCCTTGCTCCTCCCATTGTCCCGCCGGCCCGGGAAACCGCCCGGTCCGCCCCGGGGTCCTCACGGCCTGCCCGGCCCGTGTACCGGTACGGCCCCGCACCCGTGCGGTCCTGGGCGGCCCGCGGGGCGCGCGGGGGAATACCGGCGGAGCGGCCGGTGCTAAGGTGGTTGAAACTTTGACGATCGGATCCCGCGCCCCGGGATTCACCAGGAGTGTGGTGAGCAGCATGCAGTTCGGAATCTTCACCGTCGGCGACGTCACCCCCGACCCGACCACCGGCCGCACCCCGACCGAGTACGAGCGGATCAAGGCGATGGTGGCCATCGCCCGCAAGGCCGAGGAGGTCGGCCTGGACGTCTTCGCGACCGGCGAGCACCACAACCCGCCGTTCGTGCCGTCCTCGCCGACGACCATGCTCGGCTACATAGCCGCGCGGACCGAACGCATCATCCTCTCCACCTCGACCACGCTGATCACCACGAACGACCCGGTGAAGATCGCCGAGGACTTCGCGATGCTCCAGCACCTCGCGGACGGCCGGGTCGACCTCATGATGGGCCGCGGCAACACCGGCCCGGTGTACCCGTGGTTCGGCAAGGACATCCGCCAGGGCATCCCGCTGGCGGTCGAGAACTACGCGCTGCTGCACCAGTTGTGGCGCGAGGACGTGGTGGACTGGTCGGGCCGCTTCCGCACCCCGCTGCAGTCCTTCACCTCCACCCCGCGCCCGCTGGACGGCGTCGCGCCGTTCGTCTGGCACGGCTCGATCCGCAGCCCGGAGATCGCCGAGCAGGCCGCCTACTACGGTGACGGCTTCTTCGCGAACAACATCTTCTGGCCCAAGGAGCACTTCCAGAAGCTGGTCGACCTCTACCGCGAGCGCTACGCCCACTACGGGCACGGCACGGCGGAGCAGGCCTACGTCGGGCTCGGCGGCCAGCTGTTCATGCGGAAGAACTCGCAGGACGCGGTGCGCGAGTTCCGCCCGTACTTCGACAACGCGCCGGTGTACGGCCACGGCCCCTCGCTGGAGGAGTTCACCGAGCAGACCCCGCTCACCGTGGGCAGCCCGCAGGAGGTCATCGAGAAGACGCTGACCTTCCGCGAGTCGTTCGGCGACTACCAGCGCCAGCTGTTCCTGATGGACCACGCCGGCCTGCCGCTGAAGACCGTGCTGGAGCAGCTGGACCTGCTGGGAGAGGAGGTCGTGCCGGTGCTGCGCGAGGAGTTCGCCAAGGGCCGCCCGGCGGGCGTCCCGGACGGGCCGACGCACGCGGCCCGGGTCGCGGCCGCACTCGCCGCGCAGGAGGAGACGACGGAGGTGGCCGAGTGAGCACGTACCGACTGGCGGTGGTGGCCGCCGGGCTGAGCAAGCCGTCCTCGACGCGCCTGCTGGCCGACCGGCTGACCGAGGCGACGGTCCGTCAGCTCGGCTCGGCAGGCGGCGCGGTGGACGTCACGGTGATCGAACTGCGGGACCTCGCGACCGACATCGCGCACAACTTCGTGACCGGGTTCCCGGGCGCGGCCCTGCGCGAGGCGGTCGAGGCGGTGACGCGCGCCGACGGCCTGATCGCCGTGACGCCGATCTTCACCGCCTCCTACAGCGGCCTGTTCAAGTCCTTCTTCGACGTGATCGACCACGACGTCCTCGCCGGGAAGCCGGTGCTGATCGCCGCCACCGGCGGCACTCCCCGGCACTCGCTCGCCCTGGAGCACGCCGTCCGGCCGCTCTTCGCCTACCTGCGCTCGGTGGTCGTCCCCACCGCGGTGTACGCGGCGACGGACGACTGGGGCGCGACGGGGGACCGGCACACCGACGGCCTGCCGGGCCGGATCGACCGGGCGGCCGGCGAGCTGGCCACCCTGCTGGCCGGCCGCCCGCCGACGACGGCGCCGTCACCGGCCGACACACCGGCCGTGGTGCCGTTCGCCGAGCAACTGGCCGCCCTCCGGGCCTGACGGCACGAACGGGCGACGGCCGGAGCGGGACGAGAGCCGGAGCGGGACGAGGGGCGGGCCGAGTGGCCCGCCCCTCACGGGGGCGTCCGCCGGGCCGTGGCGCTGGGCCGGACGGGTGCGTGTGATCGCGCCCGAATGTCCACTATGCGGTGTAATCGTACACATGATCAGATCACTGCCGGTCCGTCATGCTCCGAGCGCGGAGCCGCTCCGCCCCACCGGCCGTCCGGTCGCGGACCGCCGGACCGGGCGGGGAAGCACGCGGGAACCCTGAGGTGGAGACCGCCGTGCCGCCCGAGAGCCCGAACGCGCCCGCCGGGGAGCCGCAGGCCGTCCTCACCCCGCTGACCAACGTCGCGATCTTCCTGGTGCTCACCATCGACCCCGGCGGTGAGCAGGCCGTCCGCGACCTGCTGCCCGACCTCGCCGGCCTGCGGCGCTCGGTCGGCTTCCGGGCCCCCGACGCCGGGCTGACCTGCGTCACCGGCATCGG
Source organism: Kitasatospora sp. NPDC059973 (assembly GCF_042737525.1). Taxonomy (NCBI): domain Bacteria; kingdom Bacillati; phylum Actinomycetota; class Actinomycetes; order Kitasatosporales; family Streptomycetaceae; genus Kitasatospora; species Kitasatospora sp. NPDC059973. Next base: position 6,159 of record NZ_JBHWUI010000256.1, read on the forward strand.
CTCCGACGCCTGGGACCGCCTCTTCGCCGGCCCCAGACCCGCCGGGCTCCACCCGTTCCGGGAGGTGGCGGGCGCCCGTCACCGGGCCCCCGCCACCCCCGGCGACCTGCTGCTCCACCTGCGGGCCACCCGGTTGGACCTCTGCTTCGAACTGGCCGGCCAGCTCACCCGCCGGCTGGCCGGTGCCGCCACCGTCGTGGACTCCGTCCACGGCTTCCGCTACTTCGACGACCGCGACCTGCTGGGCTTCGTCGACGGTACCGAGAACCCCGAGGGGCGGGCGGCCGCGGCGGCCGTGGTGGTCGGCGCGGAGGACCCGGGGTTCGCCGGCGGCAGCTACGTCGTCGTCCAGAAGTACCTGCACGACCTCACCGCCTGGAACACCCTCCCGGTGGAGCAGCAGGAACGGGCCGTCGGCCGCACCAAGCTCACCGACATCGAGCTGGACGACGCGACCAAGCCCGCCGACTCGCACGTCGCCCTCACCACGGTCACCGGCCCCGACGGTGAGGAGCGGCAGATCATGCGCTTCAACATGGCGTTCGGATCCTTCGACGGCGGCGGCGAGTTCGGGACGTACTTCATCGGTTACGCGCGCACGCCCGAGGTGACGGAGGAGATGCTGCGCAACATGTTCGTCGGCCGCCCGCCGGGCAGACACGACCGGCTGCTCGACTTCTCCACGGCGGTGACCGGCTCGCTCTTCTACGTCCCGACCGCCGAGTTCCTCGACGGGCCGCCGGCCGCGCCCGCTCCCGCCGGCGCCCCGGCCGAGGTCACCGCCGCCAGTGCCGCCACCGCCAGTACCGCCACCGCCAGTACCGCCACCGCCAGTACCGACACCGCCCCCTCCGCCGCCGACGGCTCGCTCGGCATCGGCAGCCTGAAAGGGACCCCTTCGTCATGAGCAATCTGCACCGCGACCTGGCCCCCGTCTCCGCCGCGGCCTGGGAGGAGATCGAGGAGGAGGCCCGGCAGACCTTCAAGCTCCACATCGCCGGCCGCCGGGTGGTGGACCTGAGCGGCCCCGAGGGCACCACCCTCGCCGCCGTCGGCACCGGCCACCTGACCGGCATCACCCCGCCCGCGGACGGGGTGCTCGCCCACGCCCGCGACTCCCAGCCCGTCGTCGAGCTCCGGGTGCCCTTCACCGTCAGCCGCGTCGCCGTCGACGACGTCGAGCGCGGCTCCCGCGACTCCGACTGGCAGCCGGTCAAGGACGCGGCCCGCACCATCGCCCTCGCCGAGGACCGCGCCGTCTTCGAGGGGTACCGGGCCGCCGCCATCGAGGGCATCCGCGCCGGTGCGAGCAACCCGGCGATCCAGCTCCCGGCGGACGTCCGCGAGTACCCGAACGCGGTGGCGAGGGCGCTCTCCGCGCTGCGCCTCGCCGGAGTCGGCGGGCCGTACGCGCTGCTGCTCGGCGCCGACGCCTTCACCGCGGTCAGCGAGACCAGCGACCACGGCTACCCGGTGGCGGCGCACATCGCCCGGCTCCTCGACGGCGAGATCATCTGGGCCCCGGCCATCGAGGGCGCCTTCCTGCTGTCGGCCCGTGGCGGCGACTTCGAACTCGTCCTCGGCCAGGACATCTCGGTCGGCTACCTCTCCCACACCGCCGACTCGGTCGACCTCTACCTCCAGGAGTCGCTGACCTTCCGTCTCTACACGGCCGAGGCCGCCGTCGCCCTGGTCGGCCGGAGCCTGTCCGACCTGCCCTAGGGGCTGTTCAAGGTTCGGATCTTGCTGCGGTTCGATGGTGGGCTGGTGTCTCTGGTAGAACTCCGTGCTGTGGCGCGTTTTGACGTGACG
>NZ_JBHWUI010000257.1:0-7942 GCF_042737525.1 Kitasatospora sp. NPDC059973
ATGGAGATCACGACGGACGCGGTGCAGTTGCTGGGTGGGTACGGGTACACGCGGGACTACCCGGTGGAGCGGATGATGCGGGACGCGAAGATCACGCAGATCTACGAGGGCACCAACCAGGTCCAGCGGATCGTGATGGCCCGCAACCTGCCGTAACGGCCGCGGGCGGGGTGCCGCGGGCACCCCGCCGCACACCTGGCCCGGCTGTTCGAAGCCGGTGCTATGTTCCGGGAATGAGCGAGAAGGAAGAGCAGGACCAGCCCATGAACGACGGTCCGCCGAAGCCGGCGATGCGTGAAGCGCTCGTCGCCGCCGCCTTCGAACTCTTCCTGGAGCGGGGCTTCGAACAGACCACGATCGACGACATCGTCTCGCTCGCCGGAGTCGGCCGGCGCTCCTTCTTCCGCTACTTCCCGGCCAAGGAGGACGTGGTCTTCCCCGACCACGAACGCAGCCTCGCCGAGATGACGGAGTTCCTGGAGTCGGGCACCGGCGAGGAGGACCCGGTCCGGCACGCCTGCGACGCCGCCCGCCTCGTCCTGCGGATGTACGCCGAGCAGCCGTCCTTCTCCGTCCAGCGCTACCGGCTCACCCGCAAGGTGCCCGGCCTGCGGGCGTACGAGCTGTCGGTGGTCTGGCGCTACGAGCACATGCTCGCGCACTACCTGCGCGGGCGCTTCGCCGCGCGGGCCGACGGGGCCCTGCGCGCCGACGTGATCGCGGCCGCGGTGGTCTCCGCGCACAACCACGCGCTGCGCACCTGGCTGCGCTCCGGTGGCGAGAGCGACTGGACCACCGAGGTGGACGCGGCGATGGCCTTCGTCACCGGCACCTGGAGCGACCGGCCGGCCGAGGCGGTGCCGGACGGCGAGGCGGACGACGTCGTGGTGCTGGTCGCCAGCCGCCGGGCGCCGCTCTGGCGGATGGTGCAGGGCATCGAGAGCGCGCTGGAGGAGTCCCGCCAGGTCCCGCAGGCCTGACGGGCCGCGGCCGCGGCCCCGGCGCGCGGCGCCGACCGCGGACCGCGGCCCGACCCGGGCACCCGCTCGTCCGTACGGCGCCGACCCCGGGCACCCGCTCGTCCGTACGGCGCAACCCGCTCGGGGCGCGCCGCGCCGGAACGCCGACCACCGCGCGGGCGCCGGTACCGCGGGCGAGACTCGGTCCCAGGACGGGACCGGGCAGCGGCCGGCTCCGGTGAGCGCGAAGGAGCGGGCATGCCCGAGCAGACCGGTCGGCCCGTCGGCGGACCCGACGCCGTGCGCGCGGTACTGCTGAAGAAGGGCTACCTGGTCCTCCTGCTGATCTCGGCCGTCGTCGGCATCCCCGTCTCGCTCGCCGCGTTCGGCTTCGTCAGCCTGGAGCACGAACTCCAGCACTGGGTCTGGGAGAGCCTTCCGGACAGCCTCGGCCTGGACCGGGCGCCCTGGTGGTGGCCGCTGCCCGCGCTGCTGCTCGCCGGTCTGCTGCTCGCCCCGATCGTCACTCGGCTGCCCGGCCGCGGCGGCCACGTCCCGGTGGACGGACTCGGCGGTCCACCCACCCTCCCGATCGCCGTACCCGGCGTGGTGCTGGCGGCCCTGGCCTGTCTGCCGCTCGGCGTCGTGCTCGGTCCCGAGGCGCCGCTGATGGCCCTGGGCAGCGGCCTCGCCCTGCTCGCCGTCCGGCCCGCCTGGCTGACGGCCAAGCCCCAACTGGGGCCCGTGCTCGGCGCGGCCGGCTCGGCGGCGGCGATCTCCACCATCTTCGGCAGCCCGCTGGTCGCCGCCGTGATGATCATCGAGGGCGCCGGCCTCGGCGGGCCGCAGCTGACGGCGCTGATCCTGCCGTGCCTGCTGGCGAGCGGCATCGGCGCGCTGGTGTTCACCGGCTTCGGCCACTGGACGGGGCTGTCGATCGGGGCCCTCTCGCTGCCCTCGGAGCCGCCGTCCGGCGTCCCGGACCCGGGTGACTTCCTCTGGGGGGTCCCGCTCGCGGTCGTGGTGGCGGCGATCTGCGTGACCGGCCGGCTCCTCGGCAGCCGGGTCAAGGGGTACGTCACCGGCCTCCCGGACCGGCCCGCGCCGACCCGGCGGGCGACGGCCGTCCGGACGGTGCTCTGCGCCGTCGCCGTCGGCGCCTGCATCACCGCGTACGCGCTGCTCACCGGGCGCTCGCCGGAGGAGGCCGCGCTCTCCGGACAGGCCACCCTCGGCGAGCTGGCCGCCGATCCGGCGTCGTGGCCGGTCGGCGCGCTGCTGGCGCTGCTGGTCTGCAAGGCGCTCGGCTGGGGCATCGCGCTGGGCAGCCTGCGCGGTGGTCCGATCTTCCCGGCGCTCCTGATCGGCGCGACCCTCGGGATCGCCTGCGGGCCGCTGCCCGGTTTCGGCTTCGCCCCGGGGCTGGCGGCCGGCCTCGCCGCCTCCGCCGCCGCGGTCACCCGACTGCCGGTCACCAGTACCGTGCTCGCGTCGGCACTGCTCGGGGCCGACTCGGCGAACTCGATGCCGCTGCTGATCGTCGCCGCGGTGACGGCCTTCGTGGTCGCCGAGACGATCCACCGGGTCGGCCGCCGCCGGGCCGGGGCCGCGCCCGCCGGCGGGACCCCGCCGGAGCGGTGGGCCGAAGGCTGACGGGCGCCCGCCCGCGTCCCGGCGCCCGTCGTCCATCCGGGTGAGCCCCGGATTCACCGGCCGAGACGTGGGCAGTCTCGCTCCGTGACCACTTCTGCTCCCCGCCGCCGGCGCCGCCGCTCGGCCGCCCCGCACCGGACGCCGGCTCCGGCGCACACCTTCGCCCCGAAGCACACCTCCGCCCCGGCCACCGTGCCGGGCCCGAGCGCGCCGGCCTCCCCGCGCGGGCCCGCGACCGCCACCGCGGCACCGCGCTGCTGCGCGGTCTCCACCACCGAGCACCGCTCCCTCGGCGGGACCATCATCCGCACCCACCGCCACCACCCGGCCTGCCCGGTCTGGGCGGCCCGTTGAGGCGACCGAATCCGGTCGGCCGGCCGGTGCCGTTTGCTTGAATGACAGGGTGACGAGCAGCGCCGGATTCACCGAGGACGACCTGAGCGGCCTGGCCGGGCCGCGCTCCTTCGAACGGGGCCGGGGCTACCGGGACGCGGTCGCCGAACTCGACGTCGGGGCGGAGCGGTTCACCGCGGTCGTGAGCGGCACCGAGGCCTACGAGGTGGTGCTCGAACTCGACGCGGAGTACGGGCTGTCGGGCGAGTGCGACTGCCCCTACGGACTCGACGGCAACTTCTGCAAGCACTGCGTCGCGGTGGGCCTGGTGGTGCTGGAGAAGTGGCACGAGCTGCCCCGGCTCAAGGCCGAGGCGACGGCGCGGGCCGGCAGCCTGGAGTCCTGGCTGGGCTCGCGCTCGCGCGAGGACCTGCTGCTCCTGGTGCGCGAGTTGATGGACGGCGACCGGACCCTGCGGCGTCGTCTGGAGCTCCGGGCCGCGACCGCGCAGGCCGATCCCGCCCAACTGCGCTCCCGGATCACCGATCTGCTCGCGGTGGGCCGCTTCAGCCACTACGGGTACGTCGAGTACGCGGACGCCCAGGCGTACGCGCTCCAGGCCGGCGAGGCGGTGACCGCCGTCCGCGCGCTGACGGCGGAGGGGCAGGCCGGGCAGGCGATCGCCCTGGCGCGGGAGGCGATCCGGCTGCTCGGCCGGGCGTACGACCGGATCGACGACTCCGCCGGGTGCGTCGGCGGGGTCGCCGCCGATCTCGACGAGGCCCACCTGGAGGCCTGCCGGTCGGCGCCGCCGGACCGCGCCGAGCTGGCCGACTGGCTGGTCGACCGGCTGCTGGGCGGCCACGACCACCTGGTGGAGGCGGAGCTGGCGGACTACCGCGACCTGCTGGGCGGGCCCGGTCTGCGCCGGGTCCGGGAGCGGGCGGAGGAGGCCGCCCGGCGCAGTCCCGCCGGCCGGGCCGAGAAGGACCTGATGAAGCAGCTGGCCAAGGCCGAACGCGCCCTCGCACGGGCGGCCGGCAAGGGCGTCCCGGGCCCGAGGCCGCCGGCCGGACCGGGCCCCGGCGACCCCGGTCGGCCCGGGGACGTCCTGGAGGGGTACCGCCGCGCGATCGAGCGGCTCGGTCCGCTCACCGGCGACGCCCGCTACCGCGAGCTGGCCCGGCTGCTGCTGGAGGTCCGCTCCTGCCACCGGGCACTGGGGACGGAGCCGGCGTTCGCGGCCGAACTCGCGGCCCTGCGGGCCGACCACCGGCGCAAGCGCAACCTCCTGCGGATCCTGGACGAGCACGGCCTCTGACCAGCCATGGCGGCCGTTCCGGTCCGGCGGCGCGGGCGGGCCCGGCGGCGGACGTACGGGGGCGACCTCCCCGGCGGCGGTCGCGGAGACCTCACGCGGTGACCGCCCCGCCGGGCCGGGGGCCCACCGTGCCCGGGAAACGCAGAAGACCCCTGATCAACAGGGGTCTTCGTTGGTGTCCGAGGGGGGACTTGAACCCCCACGCCCGATAAAGGGCACTAGCACCTCAAGCTAGCGCGTCTGCCATTCCGCCACCCGGACCGGGTGTTGTCTCCGCAGCCTCGTCGGCCGCGCTGACAGATGTAACTGTAGCAAAGATCGGCTTGCGCTCCCAAAACGGCCCCGGATCGCCGGGCAGGGGCGGTGACCTGGGCAAGGGGTGCTCTGTGGCGGGGGTGTGACCAGCGGATTTCGCCTCGGTTCCCGGGGGCCCGCGGGGTGGATACGGCTGGGGGCCTGGGGGAGGATGGGCGGACGTGCTCGTACGCCCGGGTGCAGGTCCCGGGGGTAAGGCGCCGGTGCGTCGGTGCGGGCCAGAGACGAGGAGTGACCGTGAGCGAGCGGAGCGAGTCGACGGCGGGGCGGGCGGCGGCGCCGAAGGTGACGGCCGAGTCGGAGGTCGCCGGGATCTGTCGCGACCTGATCCGGATCGACACCAGCAACTACGGCGACGGCTCGGGCCCGGGGGAGCGCAAGGCCGCCGAGTACGTCGCGGAGCAGCTCGCGGAGTTCGGCATCGAGCCGCAGATCTTCGAGTCCGCCAAGGGGCGGGCCTCGACGGTCGTCCGGATCGAGGGCGAGGACCGTTCGCGTCCGGGCCTGCTGATCCACGGGCACACCGACGTCGTGCCCGCCAACGCGGCGGACTGGACGTACGACCCGTTCTCCGGCGAGATCGCGGACGGCTGCGTCTGGGGGCGCGGCGCGGTCGACATGAAGGACATGGACGCGATGACGCTGGCCGTCGTGCGCGACCGGCTGCGGACCGGGCGCAAGCCCCCGCGGGACCTGGTGCTGGCCTTCGTGGCGGACGAGGAGGCGGGCGGTACCTACGGCGCCCGGTACCTGGTCGACAAGCACCCGGACCTCTTCGAAGGGGTGACCGAGGGCATCGGCGAGGTCGGCGGCTTCTCGTTCACCGTCAACGACCAGGTCCGGCTCTACCTGGTGGAGACGGCTGAGAAGGGCATGCACTGGATGCGGCTCACGGTCGAGGGCCGGGCCGGGCACGGGTCGATGGAGAACGACGACAACGCCATCACCGAGCTGTGCGAGGCGGTGGCCCGGCTCGGGCGGCACACCTTCCCGCTGCGGATCACCAAGACCGTCCGCGCCTTCCTGGACGAGCTGTCCGACGCGCTCGGCGTGCGGCTCGACCCGGAGAACATGGACGAGACGCTGCGGGTGCTGGGCGGCATCGCCAAGATGATCGGCACCACGCTGCGCAACACCGCCCAGCCGACGATGCTCGGCGCCGGCTACAAGGTCAACGTGATCCCCGGGCAGGCCACCGCCCACGTGGACGGGCGCTTCCTGCCCGGCTACGAGGAGGAGTTCCTGGCCGAGCTGGACAGCGTGCTCGGCCCGCGCGTGAAGCGCGAGAGCCTGCACTCGGACAAGGCGATCGAGACCAGCTTCGACGGTGCGCTGGTCGAGGCGATGCAGAGCGCCCTGCAGGCGGAGGACCCGATCGCGCGGGCCGTGCCGTACTGCCTGTCCGGCGGGACGGACGCCAAGTCGTTCCAGGACCTCGGCATCCGCTGCTTCGGCTTCGCGCCGCTGCAGCTGCCGCCGGAGCTGGACTTCGCCGGGATGTTCCACGGCGTGGACGAGCGGGTGCCGGTGGACGGGCTCAAGTTCGGCGTGCGGGTGCTGGACCGCTTCATCGACGCCTGCTGAACGACCCTCCCGCCCGCGGGACGACGGCCCGCTCCCGGGGTTCCGGGGGCGGGCCGTCCGCATTGTCCGAGCTAATGATTTGGGACCGGGAAATGGAGATCGAGAGAAACGATTCTGCCGGTATCCACGGATCGATCATCCGTGCGGGTCATCACCGTTGCGGGTGAATGGGGAAAAGGTTCCGTACCCCGTTTGCCACACCGTCGTTCACTCCTATGCAGCCCGCCGAACGGGTTGCGCTGCTCATACAGGAGGAATGATGAAGGTCAAGAAGATCGCCGCCGTTGCCGCTGCCACCAGTGGCCTGGTGCTGGCCGCCGCCGGTGTCGCGTCCGCCCACGGCGGCGCCGCCGCCAACGGTGTGGCGGCCGGCTCCCCGGGCGTGGTCGCGGGCAACCAGGTTCAGATTCCCGTGCACATCCCGGTGAACCTCTGCGGCAACACCGTCAGCGTGATCGGCGTGCTGAACCCGGCGTTCGGCAACCACTGCGCCAACTTCTAAGGCGCCCGCGCGCTGAGCGCACGATGACCGGATGACCGGTCGACGGGTCGACCGGCCGGTGGGGCACCGGCCGACAGGTCGACGGGCCGATCACCGGATCGACTCACTTGGCCCCCGGGTGGCGGACGCGCCACCCGGGGGCGCTTGTGCGTCCGGACCCGGCCGGGAATCGGCGGGCCGTCAGCCTGTTGTCGTGCCTCACTCGATCGGGTGAATAGGGTTCTTTCGGCTCAACCTCGCCGCTTGCGCCTCGTTGTCTCCTGTGCACTCGAAGACCTTTCCCGTTCGTCGGAAATTCCGACTTTCGGATAGGTCATCACGTCGTCTCGATACGTCAGGGGAAAATATGAGGAATGTAGCCAAGAAGGGGCTCCTCACGGCCGTGGCCACCGGCAGTGTCCTGGCCTCGACCGCCGGCTACGCCTACGCGGGCGCCGAGGCGCAGGGGGGCGCCGCCGGTTCGCCGGGCGTGGCCTCCGGCAACTCGGTGCAGGTACCGGTCGAGGTGCCGATCAACGCCTGCGGCAACACCGTCGATGTGATCGGCGTGCTGAACCCGGCGTACGGCAACCACTGCGCCAACGTCAGCGGGCACTCCGGCGGCGGCCACAGCGCCTCGGGGTCGTCCGCCTCCGGTGCGGCGGCGGGCTCGCCCGGCGTGGTCTCCGGCAACAGTGTCCAGGCGCCCGTGCACGTCCCGGTCAACGCCTGCGGCAACTCGGTCGACGTGGTCGGCGTCGGCAACCCGGCCTTCGGGAACGCCTGTGGGAACGAGGGCTCGTCGGTGGCCACCACCCCGCCCGCCAAGCCGGACGAGGACTGCCCCGAGGAGCACGGCTCGCACAACCCGCCGCCGCCCACCGGTCAGCCGTCCACACCGCCGTCGCACCCGGGCGGCGGTGAGACCACGCCCGGCAACCCCCGGACGGGCAGCCCGTCCGCCACCACCCCCGCGGCGCCCGGTGCGACCACTCCCGCGACGACCACCGCGGCCGGCGGCGGCCAGAGCGGTCAGGCCGTGCCGGCGTCGGCGCGCACCGCCGCTCCCGAGGCGGCCGGCAGCCAGCTGGCCTCGACCGGTGCGGGCGGCACCGAGCTGCTCGGCGCGGCCGGCCTCGCCCTGCTGCTCGGCGGCGGCGTGCTCTACCGCCGCGCCCGCGCCGGCGCGCGCTGAGCATCGACCACCTGCCCGGCGTCGACCACGTGCCCGGCGGGTCGCTCCCGCTCGGGGCGGCGGGGCGGACGCCGGAGCGGGCTCCGGCCTGAGTGAGCGGC
>NZ_JBHWUI010000258.1:0-7850 GCF_042737525.1 Kitasatospora sp. NPDC059973
AAGCTCCCCGAGTACATGGTCCCGACCGCCTACCTGACGATCGACGCCATCCCCCTCACCGCCAACGGCAAGATCGACACCCGCGCCCTCCCCGCTCCCGACCTGGACGCGTTCGCCACCACCGGCTACACCGCCCCCCGCACCCCCATCGAGGAGCGCCTGGCAGCGGTCTGGGCCGAGGTCCTCGGTCTGCCGCAGGTCGGTGTCGAGGACAGCTTCTTCGACCTCGGCGGCGACTCCATCCGCGCCGTCCGCCTCGTCGGCGCCCTGCGCGCCGCCGGCTACGACGTCACCATCCGCGACGTCTTCCAGCAACGCACCATCACCGCCATGGCCGCCGCCCTCCCCGGCAACGGCACCGGCGAATCCCTCATCACCGCCGTCCAGCCCTTCGCCCAGATCTCGGACGACGACCGCAAGGCCCTCCCGGCCGACATCGTCGACGCCTACCCGCTCTCCCAGATCCAGACCGGCATGCTCGTCGAGCTGATGTCCACGGAGAACGAGCACGTCTACCGGAACATCAACTCCTCGCGCATCCCGGACCCCCACCCCTTCGATGCCGAGGCCTTCCGCCGCGCCGCCGACCTCGTGGTCGCCCGGCACGACATCCTGCGCACCTCCATGCACCTGGACGGCTACAGCCAGCCCCTTCAGCTCGTCCACGCCGACGTCGAGATCCCGGTCGCCATCCACGACCTGCGCGGTCTGAGCCAGGCCGCGATCGCCGAGCAGGCCCGGGCCTACGTCGAGCAGGAGAACGGCACGGGCTTCGAACTGACCACGGCCCCGCTGATGCGGTTCGCGGCGCACGTCGAGTCCGAGCAGGCCTGGCGCCTGACGGTCAGTCACCTGCACGTGATCACCGACGGCTGGACCATCAACTCGCTGCTGATGGAGTTCCTCAGCACCTACCAGGCGCTGCGGGACGGCCTTGAGCCAGCGGCCCACGAGATGCCGTCGGTCCGCTACGCCGACTACATCGCCGCCGAACAGGACGCGCTCTCCGACCCGCAGACCCAGGAGTTCTGGCAGCAGGTCGTCGACACCCACAGCCCGCTGGCCCTGCCCGCCACCTGGGGCGGCGACCCGGGCGAGTCCGTCACGGCCCGGGTGCCGTTCGCGGACCTGGAGGACGGCCTGCGCAAGCTCGCGGCCGAGGCGAAGACCTCGCTCAAGAGCGTCATGCTGGCCGCGCACCTCAAGGTGCTCGGCAGCCTCACCGCCGAGGACGCCTTCCACACCGGCGTCGTCTACCACGGCCGCCTGGAAGCACCGGGCGCCGACCGGGTCTTCGGCATGCACCTCAACACCCTGCCGTTCCCGACCACTCGGGGCGCGAAGACCTGGCGCGAACTGGTCGAGCGGACCCATGCGACCGAGACCGCCATCTGGTCCCACCGCCGCTACCCGCTGCCCGCCGTCCAGCGCGCCGCCGGGAACAGTGACCTGATCAACGTCATGTTCGAGTTCCAGGACTTCCACCAGGTCGACACCGACGCGGTGGATGTCGAGGCCTCGCTCAACCAAGGCACCACGGAGTTCGCCCTCCACGCGATCGCCAGCGGTGGCGCCGTTCAGCTGGGCGGCTCCTCAGAGTTCTTCACCGCGGCGAACCTGGAGCGGCTGGGCGCCATGTACCGGTCGGTCCTGGAGGCGATGGCCGCCGACGCCGACGGCGACGCCCGCGCCGCCCACCTCCCGGCCGACGAACTCTCCCGACTGCTCGCCACCTGGAACACCGCCGTCGAGCAGCCAGTGGAGGACTGCGTCCACGAGCTGTTCGCCGCCCAGGCCGCCCGCACCCCGGACGCCATCGCCCTGACCAGCGGCGATCAGAGCCTCACCTATGCGGAGCTGGACGAGCGGGCCAACCGCATCGCCCACCACCTGATCGCCCTGGGCGCCGGCCCCGAGCGGATCGTCGGCCTCTCCCTGGAACGCGGCCCCGACCTCATCCCCGCCCTCCTCGGCATCCTGAAGTCCGGCGCCGCCTACCTCCCGCTCGACCCGGCCAACCCCGCCGACCGCCTCGCCTACATGCTCGCCGACGCCAAGGCACCGATCCTGCTCACCCACTCGGCCCTGGACGAGCTGGAGTTCACCGGGACCCGTGTGTTCGTCGACGTCCACGCGGCCGAGATCAACGCCCGCCCGGCCACCGCACCCGTGACCGGCGTGCGTCCGGACAACCAGATCTACGTCATCTACACCTCGGGCTCCACCGGCCTGCCCAAGGGCGTCAGCCTCACCCACGCCAACGTCGCCCGCCTGTTCACCGCCACCCGCGAGAACTACCACTTCGGCCCCACCGACGTCTGGCCGCTCTTCCACTCCTACGCCTTCGACGTCTCCGTCTGGGAGATGTGGGGCGCCCTCCTCCACGGCGGCCGACTCGTCGTCGTCCCCTCCGCGATCGCCCGCTCCCCGCACGACATGCTCGACCTGCTCACCACCGAACAGGCCACCATCCTCTGCCAGACCCCCTCCGCGTTCCGCACCCTCACCCAGCTCGCCGCCGACAACGACCCCCGGATCGACCAACTCACCCTGCGTGCCATCGTCTTCGCCGGCGAACGCCTAGAAATGACCGAACTGCGCCCCTGGACCGACCGCGTCGGCACCCAGCACACCGCACTCGTCAACATGTACGGCATCACCGAGACCACCGTGCACTCCACCTACCACCGCATCACCGACACCGACATCACCCGGACCGCGCACAGCCCCGTCGGCTCCCCGATGGACGACACCGCCATCCACCTCCTCGACGCCCGGGGACACCTCGTCCCCACCGGCGTCCCCGGCGAGATCCACGTCACCGGCCCCGCCGTCGCCCGCGGCTACCTCAACCGACCCGCACTCACCGCCGAACGCTTCCTCCCCAACCCCCACGGACCCGCCGGCTCCCGGCTCTACCGCTCCGGCGACCTCGCCCTGCGCCTGCCCGACGGCACCCTCGAATCCCTCGGCCGGATCGACAAGCAGGTCAAGATCCGCGGCTACCGCATCGAACTCGGCGAGATCGAAGCCGCACTCACCCAGCACCCCACCGTCCGCCAGAGCGTCATCACCGTTCGCGACAGCCACACCAACGGCGAGAAGATGCTCGTCGCCTACCTCGTCCCCGCCACCGGCACCGTCCTCGACACGACCGCGCTCCGCACCCACCTCGGGACCTCACTACCCGAGTACATGGTCCCGGCGGCGTTCGTCACCCTGGACACGATTCCGCTGACCACCAACGGCAAGGCCGACACCCGCGCCCTCCCCGCGCCCGACCTGGACGCCTTCAGCACCACCGGCTACACCGCCCCGCGCACCCCCGTCGAGGAGCGCCTGGCCGCGGTCTGGGCCGAGGTCCTCGGTCTGCCGCAGGTCGGTGTCGAGGACAGCTTCTTCGACCTCGGCGGCGACTCCATCCGCGCCGTCCGCCTCGTCGGAGCCCTCCGCGCCGCCGGCTACGACATCACCATCCCCGACGTCTTCCAGCAGCGCACCATCACCGCCATGGCCATCGCGGTCGGTGACGGCACCGGCGAGTCCCTGATCACCGCCGTCCAGCCCTTCGCCCTCATCGGCGACGACGACCGCACGGCCCTCCCGGCCGACGTCGTCGACGCCTACCCGCTCTCCCAGGCGCAGACCGGCATCCTGGTGGAGGTCATGTCCGCGGTCGACCGTGCGGTCTACCACAACATCGACTCCTTCCGGCTGCCCGACCCGCAGCCGTTCGACGCCGAGGCCTTCCGCCGCGCCGTCGACACGGTGGTGGCTCGGCACGACATCCTGCGCACCTCGATGCACCTGGACGGCTACAGCCAGCCCCTCCAGCTCGTCCACGCCGCCACCGAAGCCCCGGTGGCCGTGTACGACCTGCGCGGACTGACCGAGGCCGAGGTCACGGAGCGTGCGCTCGCCTACGCCGAGGAGGAGCGGGCCCGCGGGTTCGAGCTCACGACGGCTCCGCTGCTGCGGTTCGCCGCACACGTGGAGTCCGACCGGGCGTGGCGCCTGACGATCAGCCACAACCACGCGGTCACCGACGGCTGGACGCTCAACTCGCTGCTGATGGAGCTCCACGGCGCCTACCGGGCACTGCGGGACGGCCTTGAGCCGGCGGCCCACGAGCCGGTTCCGGTGCGCTACGCGGACTTCGTCGCCGCCGAGCAGACCGCGCTCTCCGACCCGGCCACCCAGGCCTTCTGGCAGCAGCTCGTCGACGCCCACAGCCCGCTGGTCCTGCCCGCCACCTGGGGCGGTGAGCCGGGTGAGCGCCTCGGGGTCCGGGTGCCGTTCGCGGACCTAGAGGACGGTTTGCGCAGGCTCGCGGCCGAGGCGAAGACCTCGCTCAAGAGCGTCATGCTGGCCGCGCACCTCAAGGTGATGGGCAGCCTGACGGCCGAGGAGGCCTTCCACACCGGCGTGGTCTACCACGGCCGCCTGGAGGCCCCCGGCTCCGACCGGGTGCTGGGCATGCACCTCAACACGCTGCCCTTCCCGACCGACCGGGGCGCGAAGACCTGGCGCGAACTGATCGAGCGGACCTACGCGACGGAGACCGCCATCTGGTCCCACCGCCGCTACCCGCTGCCCGCCATCCAGCGCGCCGCCGGCAGCTCCCGCGACCTGCTCACCGTCCTCTTCGACCACCACGACTTCCACCAGGTCGACACCGACTCCGTCGATGTCGAGGCCACCATGGCGGGCGGTTCGAACGAGTTCGCGCTGATGGCGATCCCGCAGGGCGGGCACATCAACCTGAGCAGCTCGACGGAGTTCTTCACCGCGGCGAACCTGGAGCGGCTGGGCGCCATGTACCGGTCGGTCCTGGAGGCGATGGCCGCCGACGCCGACGGCGACGCCCGCGCCGCCCACCTCCCGGCCGACGAACTCTCCCGACTGCTCGACACCTGGAACACCACCGTCGAGCAGCCGGTCGAGGACTGCGTCCACGAGCTGTTCACCGCCCAGGCCACCCGCACCCCGGACGCCATCGCCCTGACCAGCGGCTCGGCCCACCTCACCTACGCCGAGCTGGACGAGCGCGCCAACCGCATCGCCCACCACCTCATCGCCCTCGGCGCCGGCCCCGAGCGGATCGTCGGCCTCTCCCTGGAACGCGGCCCCGACCTCATCCCCGCCCTCCTCGGCATCCTGAAGTCCGGCGCCGCCTACCTCCCGCTCGACCCGGCCAACCCCGCCGACCGCCTCGCCTACATGCTCGCCGACGCCAAGGCCGACCTGCTCGTCACCCACTCCGCCCTCGACGAGCTGGAGTTCACCGGCACCCGCGTCCTGGTCGACAGCCACGCGGACGAGATCAACGCCCGCCCGGCGACCCCGCCGGTCACGGACGTGCGTCCGGACAACCAGATCTACGTCATCTACACCTCGGGCTCCACCGGCCTGCCCAAGGGCGTCAGCCTCACCCACGCCAACGTCGCCCGCCTGTTCACCGCCACCCACGAGAACTACCACTTCGGCCCCACCGACGTCTGGCCGCTCTTCCACTCCTACGCCTTCGACGTCTCCGTCTGGGAGATGTGGGGCGCCCTCCTCCACGGCGGCCGACTCGTCGTCGTCCCCTCCGCGATCGCCCGCTCCCCGCACGACATGCTCGACCTGCTCACCACCGAACAGGCCACCATCCTCTGCCAGACCCCCTCCGCGTTCCGCACCCTCACCCAGCTCGCCGCCGACAACGACCCCCGGATCGACCAACTCGCCCTGCGTGCCATCGTCTTCGCCGGCGAACGCCTCGAAATGACCGAACTGCGCCCCTGGACCGACCGCGTCGGCACCCAGCACACCGCACTCGTCAACATGTACGGCATCACCGAGACCACCGTGCACTCCACCTACCACCGCATCACCGACACCGACATCACCCGGACCGCGCACAGCCCCGTCGGCTCCCCGATGGACGACACCGCCATCCACCTCCTCGACGCCCGGGGACACCTCGTCCCCACCGGCGTCCCCGGCGAGATCCACGTCACCGGCCCCGCCGTCGCCCGCGGCTACCTCAACCGCCCCGCACTCACCGCCGAACGCTTCCTCCCCAACCCCCACGGACCCGCCGGCTCCCGGCTCTACCGCTCCGGCGACCTCGCCCTGCGCCTGCCCGACGGCACCCTCGAATCCCTCGGCCGGATCGACAAGCAGGTCAAGATCCGCGGCTACCGCATCGAACTCGGCGAGATCGAAGCCGCACTCACCCAGCACCCCACCGTCCGCCAGAGCGTCATCACCGTTCGCGACAGCCACACCTACGGCGAGAAGATGCTCGTCGCCTACCTCGTCCCGGCCACCGGCACCGTCCTCGACACGACCGCGCTCCGCACCCACCTCGGAACCTCACTGCCCGAGTACATGGTCCCGGCGGCGTTCGTCACCCTGGACACGATTCCGCTGACCACCAACGGCAAAGCCGACACCCGCGCCCTCCCCGCGCCCGACCTGGACGCCTTCAGCACCACCGGCTACACCGCCCCGCGCACCCCCGTCGAGGAGCGCCTGGCCGCGGTCTGGGCCGAGGTCCTCGGCCTGCCGCAGGTCGGTGTCGAGGACAGCTTCTTCGACCTCGGCGGCGACTCCATCCGCGCCGTCCGACTCGTCGGCGCCCTCCGCGCCGCCGGCTACGACATCACCATCCCGGACGTCTTCCAGCAGCGCACCATCGCCGCCATGGCCATCGCGGTCGGTGACGGCACCGGCGAGTCCCTGATCACCGCCGTCCAGCCCTTCGCCCTGATCGGCGCGGACGACCGCGCCGCCCTCCCGGCCGACGTCGTCGACGCCTACCCGCTCTCCCAGATCCAGACCGGCATGCTCGTCGAGATGCTCGCGGCACAGGGCGGCAGCACCTACCGGAACATCAACTCGTTCCGCCTGCCGGACGCGTTGTCGTTCTCGCCGGACGTCCTGCGCCAGGCCGTCGACACGGTGGTCGCCCGGCACGACATCCTGCGCACCTCGATGCACCTGGACGGCTACAGCCAGCCCCTCCAGCTCGTCCACGCCACGGCCGAGGTCCCGATCACCACGCACGACCTGCGCGGACTGACCGAGGCCGAGGTCACGGAGCGCACGACCGCCTACGTCGAGCAGGAGCGTGCGACGGGCTTCGACCTGACCGCCGCCCCGCTGCTGCGCATCGCCGCACACGTCGAGTCGGACCAGAGCTGGCGCCTGACGTTCAGCCACATTCACGCTGTCACCGAGGGGTGGAGCTACCACACCCTGGCGATGGAGATCGTGACCCTCTACCGCAGCCTGCGGAACGGCGAGGAGCCGACCGCCTACGAGGTGCCGGCGGTCCGCTACGCGGACTTCATCGCCGCCGAGCAGACCTCGCTGGCCGACCCGGCCACCCAGGCCTTCTGGCAGCAGCTCGTCGACGCCCACAGCCCGCTGGTCCTGCCCGGTTCCTGGGGTGAGGGCGAGCGCCACGGGAACGAGCGCCACGGTGTCCCGGTCCCGTTCCTGGACCTCAAGGACGGACTGACCCGACTGGCCACCGCCGCCAAGACGTCGCTGAAGAGCGTGCTGCTGGCCGCGCACCTCAAGGTGCTCGGCAGCCTGACGGCCGAGGACGCCTTCCACACCGGCGTGGTCTACCACGGCCGGATGGAGGCACCGGGCGCCGACCGGGTGCTCGGCATGCACCTCAACACCCTTCCGTTCCCGACCACTCGGGGCGCGAAGACCTGGCGTGAGCTGGTCGAGCAGACCTACGCGACGGAGACCGCCATCTGGTCGCACCGCCGCTACCCGCTGCCCGCCGTCCAGCGCGCCGCCGGCAGCTCCGGCGACCTGGTCTCGATCCTCTTCGAGTACCTGGACTT
>NZ_JBHWUI010000259.1:0-7781 GCF_042737525.1 Kitasatospora sp. NPDC059973
CGCACCTACCCCGGGGGGGTACGCCCGTCACCCCGGGGCCGGGCCCTCCCCCCGGTGGCTTGGGCCGCCCTGGGCCCCCCCCCCCGCCGCCCGCGCCCCGGCCGCACGGAGTCCTCCGCGCGGCCGGGCCGCCGGTCAGGACGTGTAGTGCGAGGCGTCGTCACCCTCCAGCACCTGGCTGGGCTCGCCCGTGACACCCACCGGGACGTCACCGGCGACGGTGACGCGGTGCAGGCGGCGCGGCAGGTCGTCGTAGTCGTCCGGCGCGTAGTGCTGGGTGGCGCGGTTGTCGAACAGCACCACGTCCCCCAGCTCCCAGCGCCAGCGGACCACGTTCTCGGGCCGGGTCACGTACGCTTGCAGGCTGCGCAGCAGGTCGTGGGACTCGGCGGTCGGCAGGCCGACGACCGACTGCGCGAAGCCGCCGATGAACAGCCCACGCTCACCGCTCTCCGGGTGCACCCGTACCACCGGGTGGACGGTGCGGTACTTGCGGGCGGTGAAGATCCGGCGGCGCTCCTGGTCCGCGGCGTCCAACTCCTTTCCCTGCGCGTAGTCGTAGTCGTTGGTGTGCACGGCCCAGAGCCGGTCGGCGAACTCGCGCAGCTGCTCCGGAAGGTCCCGGTACGCGGCCTGGGTGTTGGCGATCAGCGTGTTGCCGCCGTACGGCGGGACGATCAGGCTGCGCAGGGTGCTGGCCTTCGGAGGCGTACGGACGAAGGTCACGTCGGTGTGCCAGTGGTTGGCCCGGCCGCCGTCCTCGCTGTCCACCGCCAGGACGTTCGGCTGGCCGTCGAGCGCGGGGACGGTCGGGTGCGCGGTGGTGAGGGTGCCGAAGTTGGCGGCGAAGCGGGTCTGGCCGTCGTCGTCCAGCCGCTGGGCGCGGAAGAAGAGCGCCTTGTGCTCCACCAACGCGGCGTTGAGCTTCCCGACGGTCTCCGCGTCGAGTGCGGCGGCGGTGTCGACGCCGAGGATCTCGGCGCCGATCCGGCCGCCGATCTTGCGGATCTCGAAGACGCTGGTCATGGGGATCTCCTTCGGACGGTGGGTGCGGTACGGACGGTCAGGAGGTGATGGGGGCGGCCGAAGCGGCCGGCCCCAGGACCGGGCCGATCGCGCGCAGGGCGCCCGGGGTCCGGCCCCGGCCCCAGCCGATCTGCGCGCGGTAGCTGCCGAGCAGCCCGGCCTCGGTCAGCCGCCGCTCGTCGCGGACGGTCGGGTCCTGCGGCTGCGGGTGGGTGTACGGGGCGACGAACAGCGCGTCGACCGGGCAGTTGGCTTCGCACTGGAAGCAGGTCTGGCAGTCGTCCTGCCGGGCGATCGACGGGATGCCGTCGGTGCCCCGCTCGAAGACGTCGGTCGGGCAGACCTTGATGCACTTGTCGCAGGCGATGCAGCGTTCCGGGGAGACGAGTTCGATCATGCGGTGACCTCCGTGGTGGTGCGGGGCAGCGGGCGGGTCCAGACCTCGTCCAGGCCGCCGGTGGCGATCCGGTGGTGCTGCGCCGGATCCTGGTCGGGGTGGTCGAGCCGGCGGGCCATCCCCCGGGATTCGGTACGGGCGAGCGCCGAGCGGTACATCCAGCGGGCGTTCGCGGCGAGCGCTGCCGCCTGCCGGGCCCGGATCGCGTCCGCACCCGTGGCCCGCAGCCCGGCCCGCAGCCGCGCCCAGGCGTCGTCGAGCACGGTGAGCGCCCCGGTGAGGCCGTCCCCGTGCCGGAGGTAGTTCTTGTCGTACGGAAGCACCTCGCGCTGGACGGTGGCGACGATCTCGCGGGCGTCCCCGCCGGGCGTCCCGGTGGGGCGCAGCCCGGCCCGGCCGGCCGGGGCGAGCGTACGACGATGGGCACCGGGTCCGAGCGCACGCGCGTACCCGGCGGCGCCCCGCCCGGCCCAGGTGCCCGAGGACATCGCCCAGGCCGCGTTGTGGCTGCCGCCGCCGGTGAAGCCCCCGCAGATCTCCTCACGGGTGGCGGCGTCCCCGGCGGCGTACAGGCCGGGGACGGTGGTGCGGCAGTCGTCGCCCGCGATCCGGATGCCGCCGGTGCCGCGCACGGTGCCCTCGGCGAGCAGGGTGACGGCGAACCGGTCGGTGAACGGGTCGATGCCCAGCCGGTCGAAGGTCAGGAAGAAGTTGGGCTGGGCCAGGCGCATCGCCCGTCGGGCCGCTTCGTCGGCGCGGTCCAGCCGGCAGTACACCTTGTTCCCCGCCAGCAGTGAACGGGCGATCACCGAACGGCCGCCCTGGCTGGCCGCGCCCTCCAACGGGGCGCCGTCCGCCGTGGTGAAGCTGGCGTACGAGTAGAAGGCGGTCTTGGTCACCGAGGTGTGCTCCGGCGCGATGCCGTAGGCGTTGGAGAACTCCATCCCCGAGAGCTCGGCGCCGACTTCGGCCGCGTACAGGGCGCCGTCGCCGGTGTTGGTGTTGGTGCCGAGTGCCTTGCTGAGGAACGCGCAGCCTCCGGTGGCGAGCACCACGGCGCCCGCCCGCACCAGGAAGGGGTGCCCGGCCTGCCGGCGGTGGCCCGCAGCACCGGCGACCGAACCGTCGGCGGCGGTGAGCAGTTCGGTGACGGGGCTGTGGTCGAGGATGCGGACGCCCGCCCGCCGCACCCGGATCCGCATCCGGCGCATGTACTCGGGGCCCTGCAGGCCGTTCCGCAGCTGGCGGCCGTCCGGACCGGTCGGGAAGGGATAACTCCCGCTGTCCGCCAGCTCGTTCATGTTGGCATAGGTCTGGTCGAGGACCCTGGCCATCCAGCGACGGTCGGCCAGGTAGCCGCCGAGCGCCTCCCGGCTCGCCATCGCCGCCTCGCGCCGCACCGGCTCCGGGTCGATGTACCAGACGCCGGTGCCGCCTGCCGCCGTCGAGCCGCTCGTCCCGCAGTACCCCTTGTCGGCCAGGACGACGTCCGCGCCCGCGCGGGCCGCGTCCAGCGCCGCCCAGGTGGCCGCCGGGCCGCCGCCGACCACCAGGACGTCGGCCGTGAACTCCTGTCGTGTACTCATGTCAGGCCTCTCAACCGCCCAGCGGGGCGCGCCAGGCGGTGAACCGGCGCTCCAGCGCGACCAGCAGCTGGTTGAAGACCAGCCCGATGACGGAGATCGTCACGATCCCCGCGTACATCTGCGGGATCGCGAAGTTGTACTGCGACGCGTTGATCAGATAGCCGAGTCCCGCCTTCGCCCCCACCATCTCCGCGGCCACCAGCACCAGGATCGACACCGCCCCGGCGAGCCGGACGCCGGTGAAGACCACCGGCACCGAGGCGGGCAGGATCACCTTCTGGAACAGCCGGGGCGCGGAGAGGTCCAGCGAGCGGGCGAGCCGGATCAGCGTCGGGTCCACGCTCCGCACCGCGCTGATGGTGTTGAGCAGGATCGGCCACAGGCAGGCGTACAGCACGATCGAGATCTTGGACGTCTCGCCGATGCCGAGGATCAGCACGAACACCGGGAGCAGGGCGAGCGCCGCCGTGTTGCGGAACAGCTCCAGCAGCGGGCTGAGCAGGTTGGCCACCGGCCGGTACCAGCCGATCAGCAGGCCGAGCGGCACACCGATCACCACCGCCAGGCCGAAGCCGCTGAGCGATCGGGTCAGGCTGGCCAGCGTGTTGTCGGCCAGCTGGCCGTTCTGCAGCAGCCCGTACCAGGCGCCCAGTACCTCGCTGAACGGCGGCAGGAAGGTCGGGTCCACCAGCTCGAACCGCGGGGCGAGTTCCCAGAGCAGCAGCAGCGCGACGATCGCCACGGACTTCGCGGCGCCGCTCAGCAGTAGCCGCAGCAGACGGCGCGGCACCCTCGACCGGACGGCCGGTGCCGGGGTCGCCGTCCCCCCCGGGGCCGGCGCCGGGGTCGATGCACTGCTCGGGGCTGATACCCCGACTGGGGCCGGCTCGACCGTGGGCCGGGGTCCGACGGGGACCGTCCGCACGTCCACCGCCGCGCGCGGGTTCAGATCGGTGCTCATATGCGGCTGACCTCTCTCTCCAACTGCTGCGCACGGCTGACCTCGTCGTGCAGCAGGCTCCAGATCTGGTGGCGGTAGCGGGCGAACTCCGGGCTGGATCGCAGGTCGTGACCGGCCGCACGCTCACCCAGGTCGATCGGGACGAG
This sequence comes from Kitasatospora sp. NPDC059973, assembly GCF_042737525.1. Taxonomy (NCBI): domain Bacteria; kingdom Bacillati; phylum Actinomycetota; class Actinomycetes; order Kitasatosporales; family Streptomycetaceae; genus Kitasatospora; species Kitasatospora sp. NPDC059973. The sequence goes on from NZ_JBHWUI010000259.1 coordinate 4,117, forward strand.
TTCCTTCACCCGGCCCGGCCGCGACGTGAGCACCGCGACGCGGCCGCCCAGGTAGACCGCCTCCTCGATGCCATGGGTGATGAACACGACGGTCTTGCCCGTCCGCTGCCAGATCCGCAGTAGTTCGTCCTGGAGCGACTCGCGGGTCTGCGCGTCGAGCGCCGCGAACGGCTCGTCCATCAACAGGACGGCCGGGTCATACGCGAGACTGCGGGCGATCGCGACCCGCTGCTTCATGCCGCCGGAGAGTTCGTGCGGGTGGCGGTCCTCGAAGCCGGTGAGACCGACCAAGTCGAGGTACTCCCGTGCCCTGGCGGCCCGTTGCCGCCTCGCCACGCCGGTGGCCTCCAGGCCGAACTCCACGTTGCCCTGGGCTGTCCGCCACGGCAGCAGTGCGTACTGCTGGAAGACGATGCTGCGGTCGATCCCCGGGCCGGTGACCGGCCGACCGTCGAGGAGGATCTCGCCGGAGGTCGGCGCCGTCAGACCCCCGAGGAGGTCCAGCAAAGTGGATTTTCCGCAGCCGCTTGGTCCGACGACCGTCAGGAGTTCGCCCTTGGCGACGTCGAGTTCGACCGAGTCGAGGGCGACGAACCCGGAGGGCGGGCGGTCTCCCGCACGCCCCCGGACCGGGAACGTCTTGGTGACCTGGCGGAGGCTGATGTGATCGGTCATCGCGGGCTCAGCTCCCGGCGGTGGGAGTGGGCGAGGCGGCCGAGTAGCCGTTGAACCGGTTGCTGTAGAGGTCGGCCGCCTTGACCTGCCCGGCCTTGATGTCACCGTGGGCGGTCAGCCAGTCGATCCAGAGCTGGAAGGTCTGGTCCGTGATCCGGCCGCCGGGCTCGGCGACGCCGAAGGACTTCCAGTACTGGAGCGCCGCGACGTCCTCGTTGCGGCCACGGCGCTTGATGATGTCCGTGCTGCGGGCGATCACCTGCTCGCGCGGCGTCGCCCGGGCCCACTCGATCGCCTTCGCGACCCCCGTCACGAAGACCCTCGACGTGGTCGGGTTCTGCTTGAGGAACCTGTCGGTCAGCACGTACGTGCCGGCGCTGAAGGCGCCCAGCAGGTCGAAGTCGCTGAACAGCGGCCTGATCCCGCCCGCCGCCAGCGCCTTCTCCCGCAGGACGCCGCCCAGCGAGGCGACCTCGATCTGCTTCTGGCGCAGCGCCTGCTCGGTGTTGACCGGGGGCACGACGATCCGCTCGACCCGGCGCAACTCCGATGCGGCGAAGCCGTTGCGCTGGAGGTAGGTGTCCAGCACCGCCTCGACGTGGGCGCCGAGCGTGTTCATCCCGACCTTCTTGCCGACCAGGTCCCGGGCGGAGCGGATCGGGCTGTCCTCCAGCACGTAGTAGCCGTTGTAGGAGGCGGCGTCGACGCCGTAGTAGCTGATCGCCGCCTTCACCGGCGCCCCGGCCGCGATCAGCTTGACGACGGCGCCGTTGAACGCCCCGCCGAAGTCCGTCTGCCCGGTCGCCGCCGACTGGATGTCCTGCGGGCCGCTGATCGTGTTACCCACCCACTCCAGCTTCACGTCGCCGAAGTAGCCGAGATCCTCCGCGAGTTCGGGCAACGTCACCTGCCCGACCCAGCCCTGGTAGCGAAGCTTCTTCGTCTCGGCGCCGCCGGCCGCCGTCGCCCGGCCGCAGGCGGCCGCCGCCGCCGCGACCGCGGCCAGCGTGAGGAACCGGCGTCGGGAGGTGGGTGGGGGAGCGGGCCATGAGGTCAGGGGCATGGGGAGGTCCTTTGCGGGGTCGGCAGGGTACGCCGACGGGGACGCGCAGCAGGGCTGCGCGTCACGCGGCGAGGCGGGTGAACGGCTGGTGGTGAACAGGAGAGCACCCGGCGGACAGGGCCAGGGCGGGGCGCCTGGGGCGCGGAGGCTGCGCAGGACGGCACGGCCGGGTACGGCGACAGCCCGGAGCTGCGGCCGCGACGTCAGGGCGACCGTGCCGGTACGGCGACCGTGCCGGTTCAGGCCGACAGGTGAGAGGAGCGCGTCAGCGACAAGGGGCGTCGGTCAGTGGCAGACAGCACAGATGGCGCTCGCGTGTCGTCGTAGATCGACGTGCAGGCGGCCCACAAGGCGCTCGGATTGGCTCACGTCCGACAGCCTGGCAGCTGACCCGAACCAGGTCAACGAATGTTCAGCCGCCGGAAGAAACCCGCCGCGGCCCGACCGAGGGCCCCGCGCAGACGCGTCCGGAGTCGCGCGGGGCGTCGCTCCCGGGGGCGGACCGGGGGTCGAGCCGGGGGTCGAGCCGGGGGTCAGCCCGTCGCTGGCGGGCGCTCGGGTGGGGCCGTACAGAAGACAGCCTGTCCGACGGGCCGAGGGCTACCACCAACGCTCTGGCCTGGTCCACGTCGACTTCGAGACGCAGCGGCGCACGCCGAAGGCCTGGTACGCCTGGTACCGCGAGCTGATCGCCATTCATCGAGCGAATGAATGAGGCTGGCGCCGCATCGGACAACGTTCGCCCGGCCAAGAGCGGTTGATCCATCGGGTGATGGGGAGATTAGTCTGGGCTCAGGTCAGGGGGAAGGGACGGTGCGCGGTTCGCCTCCGGCCGGATCGGGGCGTGATGCGGCCGGGGGCCCGGCATCGTCGTGCTGTCCGCGGTGAGGAGGAGGGCGTTCTCCTTCTCGGCCCGCTCTCCTGCCCGACGGGTCCCGGCGGCGGGAACCGCTCCTCCCGTCCGCCCGTCATTTCCAGGGGATGCCGCAGAATCGACGCCCCCTCAGCTCTCCCCACATGAACACCGAGGCCCGAGGAGATCCATGGTCGACACCGTCAGTTCACTGGCCACCCGTCTGCACGAAGTGCTGGTGGAGTTCCTGACCAAGGGACCCGCCGTGGCGGGGACCAGGGGCCTCCACGACCTCGTCGCGCGTGCCGCGGCGCTCGGCCCCGACGGTGCGTGGCTCGCCGCGTCGGGCCGTGCGAGCCTCGGTGAGCTGGCGTGCGCGCAGGGAGACGCGGAACTGGCCATCCTCCATTTTGAGGCCGCCGTGGCAGGGGGCTTCAACGACTGCGTGGCACTCCACGCGGCTGTCCTGGTCCCGTTGCACCAGGACCCCCGTTTCCGTGCCCTGTACGAGCGGATGCGCATCACCCAGGCCGACCTCGACGAGTTCTTCTGGTTGCACCGGGAGATGCGGATCACGGTGCGGGAGGCCCAGGACTCGAGCGTCGACAACATCGGCCGCCTCGACACCGGGGTGTCGCTGCTCCCGCAGGCCCCCATGCCGACCCGTGAACCGAACACCCTCGGCGTCCTGATCACCCGCATCGATCTCGCCGCCGTCCAGACCGCGCTCCAACAAGCCGTCGTGAAGGCGGAGTTCCAGCGCAGCGCCGGCAACACCAGCCTCAGTCTCATCGACGACTCGTGGGACTACCCCCGGGCCCGGATCGACGCCTGGCACGCCGACGAGCTGGAGGCCCGACGCCAACGGGCCGCCGAGGCCAGGGCCTTCGTCGAACGCCCCGGCGCCGGCACCACACTCATCCCCTGCCCACCGCTGGGCTCGATCGGCTATCCGGCCTGAGTGTCCGCCACCGCGCCCGCGCGGGGGGGGGCCCCCAGGGGGCGGCCAGCCCCCGGTGGGTTTTAAAAAAATGAAGCAGGCGACGGAAATGAGTGGGTTTTTGTAGGTGGTGG
>NZ_JBHWUI010000260.1:0-7755 GCF_042737525.1 Kitasatospora sp. NPDC059973
CTCTTGGTTGTGTTTTTTGGTGGGTTTTTTTTTTTTTTTTCTAACTCCCCGCTCCACCTCTCCATCTGCCCATTCTTTTGGCCCGGCGCCCCCCCCGGTGCGCCCCCCGCCCTTCACTACTCCCAGTCGATCAGGTGACGGCCTACGGAGTCCCTACGCGTAGGTATTCACCATAAATTTGATGCAGCAGAACCGCATACCGATAGTGGGCGTCAACAACTTCCCGCTCTCCCACGGTCGCACCTTCACCAAATCGTTCCAGGCGAGAGATGATCTCTTCAAGCAACCCCATGACGTCTCCCCGGGCCGGCTTGAATATCCCCTCTTCGACAAAAAGGATCACCTGGGTCACATGCTCATCAGCGAGGGCCAGGTCGCCATGGATGAGTGCCAGATTCTCGCCTGCGCGCAACAGATTCTCGCCGCGGCGGAGACTGGGGAACGACAAGTGCCGCCAGAGAGCGTAGTCCTCCATAAAATCCGACAACGACCCATCCTCTCGCTAGTCGGCGCCATACCAGAAGGTTACGGCCTTGCCGTCAGGGCCGACGATCCCACCCTTACCCGTCTGGGGGTCCACGTACTTGATCCCGCGCGACCCGTCCGCCAGAGTTTCCAAACTGGCGTTGAGTCCCCTCTTCCCTCCTGGCTGGGCAATGCCCGCAGCCCAGTCTTTCGCATCCTTGAGGTACTGCTCATGCGTGACGCCACGCGCCTTCCCATGCTTGTCCCAGTGGTATTCAAACTGATCCTGAGAGGACCTCCCGCTGGGATTGTAGAAGGCGTCATCGATCTTCTCGGTGCACAATCCCGTATTGTGCACCAGTACCGGCACAGTACCGGCGATCGCATAGTACGTGTGGAGATCGCTGACCGAGAGGTTGTAGGCGGGCTGCAAGGTGGTCCAGTGGCGGACGCCCGAGATCGTGGCAGTCGCACCGGAAGCCGTTAGCACCAGGTCGCCGGCCCGGAGATCGGCGGCGTCCACCCAGTTCTGACGGTTCTCGGACCAGAAGGGGTGGTGGTCGGTCGCGGTCAGCGTGCCAGCCTTCTCCCCCGTCAGCACCACCAGGTCCGTGAAGTCACGGTCATCGGGGGTGTAGATCGTCGCGTCCACTCGGCGGGCGCCGGTCTGTCCACTCGCGGGGTCGCCCGACAGGACCTGGTCGCCGACCCGGACCTGCTCGATCGGCTTGGCAGAACCGTCCGCCATCAGCACGCGGGTACCGGCTGGGAAGCTGTTCTTGCCGATGCGGCAACTTCCGGGGAGCTTGGAGAACAGCTTGTCCAAGAACTCCATGACCTTCTTGCCGCCGGGGACCTTCTCGGCCCACTTGGCGAGCTTGGCCACGGCGGCCGCGTCCCCGGCGAGCGGGATGGCCCCGACGCAGGACAGGATCGCGTTCTCGACGTCCTTCTGCAGGGCGTAGATCCCGCAGTTGATCAGGTCCGCGATGTCCGCGATGCCCGGCGCGAAGACGCCCCCGACGCCACCGATGAGGTCCAGGACACCATGGCTGACGTTCAGGACCGTGTCCAGCCAGCCCGACTTGTGCTGAGCGGCCTCCTTGCGGAGTTCGGCCTCCAGCGTGTCGGTCGCCGACTTCTTGTCCTGCTCGGCCTGCTGCTTGGCGGCGGCGTCACTGGCGGCCTGGGCCGCGGCCACGCGGGCGGCCTCCTGCTCGGCGACGTACTTGGTCTTGTACGTGTCCATGGCGTTGCGCGCGGCCTGCGCGGCGACCGCCGTGTCCTGACCGGCGGCCTCGGCGTCGGCCTTCGCCCGGGCGGCGGAGGCGTATGCATCCCGCGCAGACAAGCTCGCATTGGCGGCCGAGCGCTGGGCCTGCTGGGCCGAGTAGGCCGCGGAAGCCGCCGAGTGACGAGCCGAAGCCTCGGCGGAGGCGGCGGTCTTCGCCGCGTCTGCGGCCTTTTTCGCGCTCGCGGCGGCCGCGTCGGCCTTGTTCTTCGCCTCGGCGGCGTAACCCGCAGCGGCACTGGCAGACGCAGCGGCTTGGGCGGACGCGGCGTTGGCCTCGCCGGTGGCGTTCCTGGCGAGGGCCGCGGCCTGGACAGCCTCGGCGGCGCTCTGCTGAGCGTAGGCGGTGACCGCCGATGCCTCGGAGATCATCCGCTGGATCTCGGCCGCGTGAGTCGCGGCGAGCGCGTCCTTGCGAGCGGTGATGTACTGCCCGGTTTCGATGAAGGCCCGGAGTACCTCCGGCGGACCCTCGAGCGCGATCTGCGCCGCGGCCTTGACCTCGGGACCACCGGACTGACGAAGCCCTGCCGCGACGACCTGGTCGTCGGCGAGCTGGGCCAGGTAGCGGCCGCTGGCGAGGAAGTCACGCAGCGCGTCGACGTTGCCGTTTAGCGCGGCACGGCCGGCGGCCTGGACACTGGGTCCGCCAGTGCTGACGAACTTGGCCACACTGACCTGGAAGTCCGCTGTCGCGGCCTGGTACTGACCGGTACTCAGGAAGGCGGTGACAGCGCCGGTGTCTCCCTGCAGGGCGTTCGCCGCCGCAGCGCGCACCGCCGGAAGGTCTGAGGTGGTGGCGAGGTTCTGGACGCGCTCCCGGTCGTCCATCTCGATCGCCCGGCGGCGACCGTCACGGACGAAGTCGAGCACGTCCTGGTCGGTACCGGCAAGCGCCGTGCGGGCCCCTGTGACCTCCCAGGGACCGGCGATCTTCATCGACAGGACGGCGAGCTTGCGCCCGTCGGTGACGATTGCCGCGGTGTCGGGGTTCGCCTGTGCCAGCGCGGTGGCGAGGCGGGTGGCCTCGTCCTTGGTTCGGCGCAGCTGCTGAACGCCCTCGCCGATCGAGGCCTGCTTGTCGTCGTAGGCAGCCTTGGCGGACCTGACCCGTTCGACATCGGTGGCGGTCTGCGACGCGAGGTCCTCGGCCTCTGCCCGCTGGGCGAGGTCGTGGACCCGATTGGCCTCGTCGACGCCGTCCTTGGCGGTCTGCGCGGCGGCGACCGCCGCGTCGGCGTGCGCCTTGGACCGGTCGGCGGCCTGTGCGGCCTCCCCGGCGTGCTGGGCGGCGTCGTAGGCGGCGACCGCCGCGTTGTGGGCGTGTGCGGCGGCGGAGTCCGCGAGCACCTTCGCCTGGGCGGTCGCCTTCGCGGCCTCGCCGGCCAGGGACTTGGCGGCGCTCGCCGCCCTGGAGGCTTCCTGGGCCTGACGCTGGGTCGCGGCTGCCGCGGCCTTGGCACGCGCCGACTGGGAACCGGCCACGCCGGCGTAGCCACCGGCCTGTCCGGCCGCGGTGGCGGCGGCCATGGCATTCCCGCTGGCACTCAGGGCCGACTCGGCCACCTCGGCGCTCGCGCTCGCGGCGGCCGTGGCCTGGGTCAGCGACCCCGAGGCCAGGTCCGCGGCCTTGGCAGCGGTCTCGGCCGCCGTGGCGGCCGCCGTGGCCGCGTCGGCCTTGCCACGGTCAGAGGCGGCTCCCGCCGCCGCGTTGCGGGCGGCGGTCGCGGCCCGGGCCGCGCCCGCCGCGGCGTAAGCGGCCTGGCTGGCCGCACTGGCCGCCGTGCGGGCCGAGTTGGTGGCGGAGCGGGCGGCCTTCACCGCGGTCTGCGCCGCGTCGGTCGCCCGGTTGGCGGCGTCCGCCGCCCGTCCGGCGGCGGCGGTCGCGGCGACCGTGTCGTTGTGCGCGGCCTCGGTCTCGGCGGCGGCCTTCGCCGCCGACTCCTTGGCCAGTTGCGAGGCCGCGATCGCCTGTGCCGCGGACTCCTTGGCGCCCTCCGTCTCGCGGACGGCCTGCGCTGACGCCTCCTTGGCCTGCTGGGTCAGCTGCTCGACGCTCGTGTGCTCCACGTCACGAGCCTTGGCCACGTGCTGGCCGACCTCGAGGAACTCACGGACGTCGTCGATGGTCCCGTTGAGCGCCAGCCTCGCGGCGGCCTGGGTGTTCGGCCCACCCGTGGAGAGGATCTGGACCAGCTTCACCCGGTCGTCGGCGTCCCGTGCGGTGTACTGACCTTCGTTCAGGAACACCTGGACATCGTCCGGAGTGCCGTTGAGGGCGGCCCTCGCGGCCGCCTGCACACCGGCGCCCGCGCCGTTGATCAGCGAGGCGGCCTTGACCTGCTGGTCGCTCTTCAGCGCCTCCTGATAGCCACCGTCCAGGAAGTCCTGTAGCTCCTTGGGGGTACCTGCAAGCGCCTCACGCGCCGCCTCTCGCACCCCGGCTCCACCCAAGGCGAGGATCTGCGCGGCACTGACCTGGTCGTCCTGCACCTGGGCTAGGACGTGCTCGCTGTCCAGGAACTTGCGCACGTCCGCGTCCGAGCCGGTCAGCGCGGCCTCGGCCGCGGCCTTGACCGCCGGACCACCCTCCTGCCAGAACGCAACCACATTGGCACGGTCCGTCGATACGACGGCGGTCGTGCCACCCGGCGCGTCCGCGGCCATGGCCGGCGCGGCCCCCAACAGACCGGCCGCGAGCGCCAAGGGCAGCACGCGCAGGCTGACCACGGCGGATATCGACTGCCCGCCCCGCCTTCGCCGCCTTGACCGGACAACTATTCCACCCACCAGAGACCCCTCCACGATCCGACAGCCGAGATTCGACTGGGGTGGAGCATATCCACAGGGATATGTCCGAACGACCGAAATGGCGACCTGTCAGCGCGATGCACGGAGGTTCTACTTGATCGAGCAGATGGCAAATCCAGACAAAAGGCAGTTAATCCATCGCCCCATCGGATCGGCGACCACCCAATCTGACCTGCGGCTCTACTTGATCCAGCCACAACCGAGAAGAGCGGTTGAGCATGCCATAGACTGCGATCCGCCAAAGCCATCGGGGGCCGGGAATGGCGCGCCACCGCCGCCATTCCATCTGTCTCGTGCGTGTCGGATCAACGATGCCGACCGTCGAGTAGTTGGACGTCGACCGTTCCCCCGGGTGAAGTCAACCCACCTGAAGGGAAATCGAGATGAAGAGCAACATATCCCGCTGGCTGGTCGCCGGCTCCCTCGCGGCCGCCACCACCTTCGGCGCCACCGCACTGGCCTCCGCCGACACCGCTCCCGGCGGCGACACCGCCACCCCGCCGCCGGCGGTGGAGGACTTCGCCTACCCCGGCGTCTCGCCCCTCCCCCAGCTGAAGCTCATCCGCGGTGACGGTCACATCGTGCTGGCCGACTGCAACACGGCCACCCAGATCCAGCTGTGGAGCACCGCCGCGACCAGCCCCAGCGGCGGCCCCGGCGTCTGCTTCCGCGTCACCGGTTCGAGCGGCTACCTCTCGCTCGAACTGCCGCAGACCTTCATGATCCAGACCAGCAACGAGCGGGCCGTGCGCGCCAACCTGACCGCCGAGGGCGTCGCCCAGACCGTGGACGTCGCCAAGGGCGGGGCCGCCACTGTCGGTGTGGCGCTCGGGCAGAAGCCGACCATGCTCGTCGAGTTGCGCATCACCGGCTGATCCGTCACCGGGCCGGTCGCCGGCCGGCCACTCGGTACCCGACACCATCGATCCGGGGGGCTCCCATGAAACACCGCGTCCGCGGTTGGGCGGCCGTCATCGCCGCCACCGCCGCCGCAGGCGTGTTCGGCCTGAGCGCGTTCGCCGCCGCCGACACGGCACCACCACCCGCTGACGGCACCCTCCCGCCGTCGGCCGTCGAGGACTTCTCCTACCCAGGCGGCTCCACGCTGACCGGCCTAAAGATCATGCGTGGGGATGGCCACATCCTTCTCGCCGACTGCGCCGGCGCGACGCAGATCCAGATCTGGACCCGAGCACCTGGCAACAAGGACAACAAGGTGTGCTTCACGGCCACCACCACGACCGGCTTCCTGACCCTGGAGCTGGTCGACGTCTTCGCCGTCCAGACCTCGGGGCGCTCCGTACAGGCCGGCCTCACCGCCGGCGGATCGACCCAGACCCTGGACGTTCCCAAGGACGGCTTCGCGGGCGTCGGCGAGGGGCTCGGCCAGGCTCCGACCACCGTCGTCGAACTGCACGTCACCGGCTGACCACCGAGTCGACGCATACGTCCACCTTCAAGACCGAGGACAACCCACCCCATGCTTTCCAAGACCTCTGCCCGCGTCCGGGTGACGGGCGCGCTGGCCGCGACCCTGACAGTCGGCGCGCTGGCCACCTTCTCCGCCGCGCCCGCCGGCGCCGTCGTCGGCGACCCCGCGGCGGACGGCGCCCACGCCTACACCGCCAAGCTCGCCATCGGCGACAACGTCCGCGCCTGCACCGGCGCACTCGTCGACCGCAACTGGATCATCACCGCCGCCAGCTGCTTCGCCGACGACCCCGCCCAGCCCCAGGCCCTGACCGCCGGCGCACCGAAGTGGAAGACCACCGCCACCGTCGGCCGCGCCGACCTGACCACCACCACCGGCGCCACCACCGACATCGTCGAGCTGGTCCCCCGCCAGGACCGCGACCTCGTGATGGCCCGCCTCGCCACACCCGTCGATGGCATCACCCCGCTCACCCTCGCCACCACCGCGCCCACCGCCGGCGAGAACCTGCGGGTGCCCGCCTACGGCCGCACCAAGACCGAGTGGGTGCCCCTCAAGCTCCACAGCGGCGTCTTCAACGTCGGCGCCGTCACCGCGAACGCCGTCAGCACCACCGGCACCAACGGCGCCTCGATCTGCAAGGGCGACACCGGCGCCCCCGCCGTCCGCGAGGTCAACGGCAAGACCGAACTCGCCGCCATCGCCTCCCGCTCCTGGCAGGGCGGCTGCTTCGGCAGCACCGAGACCCGCACCGGCACCACCAACACCCGCGTCGACGACCTCACCGCCTGGGTCCAGCAGGTGCGCGGTACCTCGGTCGGCTGGAAGACCCAGGCCCTGGTCAAGGGCGGCACCGGCCTCTTCCAGGCCGCCCGCCTCTACGACGGCTCCTGGACCCCGTTCGAGGACGTCCAGGCCAAGGCCGGGGACATCGGCGGCGTGCGCGCCGTCGCCACCGCCGGCATCAACGGCGACACCCATGTCGTCGCCCTCGGCGGCGACGGCCACCTGCACCACACCATCCGCCACCTCGACGGCACCTGGGCCGGTTTCGGCGACCTCAACACCAACGTCGGCGACCTCGGCAACATCACCCAGGTCGCCATCGCCTCCACCGGCGCCAACCTGGAGGTCGTCGTCCTCGCCGACGGCCAGCTCTTCCACAGCGTCCGCACCAGCGGCGGGTACTGGACCGGCTTCGGCAAGGTCTTCGAGGCCGCCGGGCCCCTGAGCGGCGTCACCACCCTCGCCACGGCGGGAGTCGGCGGGGACCTCCAGGTCGCCGCAGTCGCGGGCGGGCAGGTCTACCACACCATCCGCTCCGGCTCCACCGGCAGCTGGAGCGCCTGGGGCGCGGTCGCCGGAGCCGCCGGCGCCACCGCCCCGGTCACCTCGCTCGCGATGGCCCGCCAGGGCGACGACATGAACCTCGTCGTCGTCACCGACACCGGCGCCCAGCTCCACACCATCCGCTACGCCAACGCCACCTGGCAGCCCTTCGGCTCCGTCAGCAGCGTCATCGGACAGGTCACCGCCACCTCGGTCAGCGCCGCCCCGGTCGACACCGGCGCCCAGTTCGCCATCACCACCGGCGACAACCGCGTCCTGACCACCACCCGCCTCGCGGACGGCAACTGGACCGCCCCCCAGGCCCTGGACCTCCAGGGCGTGAACGGCGACCACACCGGCACCGCCATCACCGGCACCCTCTAGTACGCCACGGAGGGGGCGGGCGGCCGCACGGGCCTGTCACTGA
>NZ_JBHWUI010000261.1:0-7718 GCF_042737525.1 Kitasatospora sp. NPDC059973
GCCCAGGGCGGTGCCGACCGCGGCCACCAGGACGGCGGCGCGGCGGCGGACGCTCCGGGCCGCGGCGTGCCCGCCCTCGTGCACCGGCGCGGCGTGCCGCCGGGCCCGGCGGCGGGCCCGGCAGCCCCCGCATATGCAGTCCTCGTCCGGTTCGACCTCGTCGAATTCCAGCAACGGGGTCGATTGCTCGGTGGGGGTCATTCTCCGCCTCTTTCCCGGTCAGTCCTGATGGCACGACAGGAGGGACGTGCCCAGGCCGGTATCGCGTGCTGTCCGACCAAACTCCCAAACCGGACGGGTGCTCGGCGCGGCAGGGTGCGCCGCCCGGGTGACGGAGGGTCGGCGCTCCGGGCGTGGCGCGGTGGGACGGCGGGCGGTGGGACGGCGGCCGCTCCGACGGACGGTCAGCTCCCGGCGGTGGCGGCCGGACGGGTGCGGGCCGCCCGGCGGCGGTCAGGCGGCGGCGGGCGGGTTGGCCGGGGAGTACTCGGGGCCGGTCCAGGTCAGCGGGGTGGCGTCGGCCAGCTCGACGACGCCGGTGACGGTGAGGTCGACCACCCGCTCGGCCCCCGGCAGGCCGGCCGCCGCCGCGTCGGACCAGTCGGTCCGGGCCTCGCCGGTGATCAGCAGCGCCCCGCCGGTCTCGAAGTCGGGCAGCAGCAGTCCGGCGCGCGGGTCGAGTTCCAGGTTGCCCAGCGTCATGAACATGCTGTTGCCGGCGTACTCGGGCCAGCGCAGCCGGTCCGGGCCGACGGCGCGCAGGAAGCCGGGGTTGCCGCCCCGGTGCGAGGCGTCCACCCGGCCGTCCGGACCGGCGGTGGCGATGAAGAAGGTGTCGGCGGTGGCCGCGGCCAGCCGCTGGGCGGTGGAGAGCACCGCGCCGGCGGCCACCACGTGCGGGACGCCGGCCGCCGGCTGCTCCAGCGGGCTGCGGCGCTGGATGTACTTGGGGCAGTTGGCGTAGACCTGGTCGGCGGTGATCACCAGGCCGCCGCGGCCGTCCGGCGCGGAGCGGCCGTTGAGCCGCATCCGCCGCCGGCCGGCCGGGTCCAGGGCGATGGTGCCGACCTCGGCGGGGTCGGCCAGGACGGCGGCCAGCGGGTCCTCGGCGGCGGGCCGGGCCGCCACCGTGAGGGTCCGCTCGTCGGGCGCGCGCAGGAAGCCGGGGCCGCCGGTGAGCTGGGTCGCCCAGAGCCGGCCGGCGGCGTCGGCGGCGCCGACCACGAGCACCCGCCGCTCCGCCAGGAAGCGGGCGGCCACGGCCGGGATGGTGCGGCCGATCGAGCGGCCCGAGTGGTCGGCCCGCTCGGTGCGGCCGGCCCGGGCCTGCACCGCGCGCTCGCCCGGGTGGTACGGCGTGCTGCTGCTGTCCGTCATGGCGGCTGCCTCCCGATCCGGTCGGGCGGGCCTAGAAGAACCCGCAGGTGGGGGCCGCGCCGGTGGGCGCGGTGGCGCCCGTCGCGTCCACGCCCTGCGGGGTGAAGATCTCCAGCCGGATGCCGTCCGGGTCGGTGAAGAAGATCCCGCCGGAGGCCGCGCCCTCGCTGTGCGGGACGACGCCGTCGTGGGCGAACCCGGCGCCCAGCTCGCGCAGCAGCCGCTCGGCCGCGCGGACCTCGTCGAGGCTGTCGACCTGGAAGGAGAGGTGGTGCAGGCCGGGCGCCGCGGTGGCGAAGGTGCCCGCGCTCTGCTGCCAGAGGGTGATCACCAGCCGGCCGTCGCGGCCGAGGAAGGCGAAGCGGCGCTCGGGGTCGGTGCCCTCCTTCACCAGCTCCAGGCCGAGGACGCTGCGGTAGAACGCGGTCGAGCGGTCGAGGTCGGTGACGTTCAGGCCGATGTGGCCGGTCTGCAGGGTGCTGGTGGCGGTGCTGGACATGGCTGATCACTCCCGTGGCCGGGGCGCCCGGAGGCGCCCGCTCCCTAACCTGTACAAGGGACGGTAGTGGTTATCCTGATGTCCCGTCAACCAGTACTAGCCTCGGTAGCGGTTAGGTAGGTCTCGGCGAGCCGGTCCTGGAAGGCCTCGGCGGTGAACAGGTAGTCCTGGCTGCCGGCCGACTCCAGCGCGTACGCCGCCAGCACGCAGCCGATCCGGGCCGAGGCGTCGTCCGGCAGGCCGTCGGCGCGGCCCGCCAGGAAGCCCGCCCGGAACGCGCCGCCCGCGCCGGCGCCGTCCGGCAGCCGGGAGATCGGGGCGGCCGGGACGGCCAGCGAGGGCTCGTCCGGGTAGTCGATCCAGACGCCCTCCGGGCCGAGGGTGGTGACCCAGCTGCCGACCCGCCGCAGCACCTCCTCGGCGGTCCAGCCGGTGTGCTCCAGCAGCAGGCCGCGCTCGCGCCGGTTGGTGACCAGGCAGTCCGCCCCGGTCAGCACGGCCTCGGCGCCGGCCGTGCCCAGTTCCTCCGTCCGGCCGGCCACGTCCACCAGGTACGGCAGGCCGAGGCGCCGGCACTCGGCGGCGCGGGCGGCCATCACCTCCGCCGCGGCGGGGCCGAGGAAGACCAGCCCGACGCCCTCCGTCCAGCCCGGCGGGCCCGGGCTGACGTCCTCGGCCAGCGCCCCGGGGTGGAAGGAGGTGATCCGGTTGCGGTCGGCGTCGGTGGTGCTGGTGTAGCGGGCGGTGGCCAGCTCGGTCGAGACCCGGACCAGGGAGGTGTCCACCCCGGCCTCGGTCAGCCGGTCCCGGTAGTCCCCGAAGTCCCGGCCGGCCGCGCCCAGCAGCAGCGGCCGGCGGCCGAGGCGGCCGAGCCCGTAGGCGACGTTGGCGGCCACGCCGCCGTAGCGCACCTCCAGGTCGTCGACCAGGAAGGAGAGCGACAGGTGCTTGAGCTGGGCGGGCAGCAACTGGTGGGTGAAACGGCCGGGGAAGGTCATCAGGTTGTCGATGACGATCGGACCGGTGACCGCGATTCTCATGGGGATACCTGCCTCACCGTGGAGGGTCCGGAGTGACGTGGCCGGAGCGGCCGGAGCGGAGCGGAGGGGGGTGGGCGACGGCGGCGGGACGGGCCGGTCCGGCGGCGCGTCGGGCAAGCCCTAGAGGGCCCAGAGGACCCAGCCGAGGAGCAGCAGGTTGGCGGTGCCCTGGGCGACGGCGCTGGCCAGCGCCGAGCCCGTCCAGGCGCGGCAGACGCCGAGTGCGAGGCCCATGGTGAAGACGGACGGCAGGACCCCGGTGATCACCCGGGTGTCGAACGGGTTGAGGCCGTAGTCGCCGAGGTGGACCAGCGCCCAGGCGGCCGAGGTGGCGGCGATCGCCGCCACCGGGCCCCGGCCGCGCTCCACCGCGTGGTACAGCACGCCCCGGTAGCAGACCTCCTCGACCAGCGGCACCAGGACGCCCATGCAGACCACCATGGCCAGGCCCGCGACCACGGGGGCGCCCGGTGCCAGCTGCCGGAACAGCTCCGGGATCAGCGACGTCCAGTTGCCCCCGCCCCGCCCGAAGGCGGCGCGGGTGGCGAAGACGGTGTCGGCGTAGGCGAGCACCACCAGGGCGGTGCCGGCCGCCGCGGGCCCGAACCGGAAGCGGCGCAGCCCGGCGGCGGCGCGGTCCGGCCGGTCCAGCACGGTCAGGACCAGCGCGCTCAGGCCCACCGACAGGACCATCAGCGGGATCGCGAACGCTCCGGCGATCCGGACCGAGGCCAGCACCGCGAACAGCAGCGCGGCCGAGGCGACGGGCGTGGCGCGGTGGCGGTCGCGCAGGCGGTGCAGGGTGCGAGCCCGTCCGGTGGCGGCGGGCTCGGGGGGCGCGGGCGCCGCCACCGGACGGTTCGCGGTCATCGCGGGCCCACCTCCGCCACCGCGGGGGCGCGGCGCAGCGAGGGGAGCCACCAGTTGTAGCGGCGGAACAGCAGCAGCGTGGCCGGGACGAAGAGCATCCGGATCAGGGTGGCGTCCAGCAGGACGGCCAGGCCGAGGCCGGCGCCGTACTCCTGGAGCATCACCGTGGAGGAGAGCACCATCGTGCCGAGGCTGCCGGCCATCACCAGGCCCGCCGCGTTGATCACCCGGCCGGTGTCGACCACCGCGCCGATGGTGGCGCTCTCCTGGTCGGCCCCGCCGCGCACCAGGTCGCGGACCCGGGTGACCAGGAAGATCTCGTAGTCCATGCCGAGCCCCATCATCAGGACGGTGAGGAAGATCGGCAGGTCGTCGATGATCGCCCGGTCGAGCCAGAAGTGGAAGATCAGCACGGTGATGCCGATCGCCCAGACGTTGCTCATCATGATCGTGAGGATCAGCCGGACCGGGATCAGCAGCGAGCGCAGGGCCACCACCAGCATCACGAACACGCCGACCGAGACCAGCCCGATCATCTGCCAGAAGCTGGAGTTGAGCGCGTTGCCGTACTGGCGGTCGACCTGGGTGGCGCCGCCGACCTGGAGCGCCCCGACGTCCTTCGCGCCCTCGGTGACGTCCTGGATCCGGTCCACGGTGGCGACCGCGGCCTCGGAGTAGGGCGGGTCGGCGAGCTCGACCACGATCCGCAGCGCGCCGTCGTCGGCCAGGTAGTCCCGCCGTACGTCCGCGGTCAGCGCGTCGACCTGGTCGGCCGGCAGCGGGCTGCCGAACGGCCTGGTCACGGCGGAGACCCGGGCGACGCCGGGGTCGGCGGCCAGCCGGTCGGTGAGCGCCGTCACCGAGCCGAGGCCGCTCGCGGTGAGCCGGTGGGTGGCCGGGTCGACCACGCCGGCGGCCGGCCGGGTGACCACCAGAGTGGGCAGCACGGCCGCGTCGCCCCACTTCTCGGCGACCAGCTCGAAGCCGGCCCTGGAGTCGGTGGCCGGGCTGAGCGCCACCGGGTCGGCGGTCGAGCGGTGCTGGGCGGTGATCACCGCGAACGGCACCGTGATCACGGCGAACACCAGCACGATCGCCACCTTGCGGCGACGCGCCAGGTCGGCGGCCCTGGCCAGGTGCCGGCCCAGGGCGCTCTCGTGCTCCAGATCGCTCAGCGGGCGCCAGCCGAGCGCGAAGAACCGGTCGCCGAGCAGCACCAGCAGGGCCGGCGTCAGGGTGAGCGCGGCGAGCAGCACGATCGGGATGCCGATCAGCCCGCCGTAGCCGAGCGGCGGGATCCAGTCCACCGGGGAGAGCAGGGTGGCCCCGAAGGCGAGGACCACGGCCACCGCCGCGAGCAGCATGGACTCGCCCGCGTGCGCGGTGGCGTGCACCGCCGCCTCCTTCGGCGGGCGGCCGGCCAGCCGTTCCTGCCGGTAGCGCGAGGAGAGCAGCATGCTGTAGTCGACGCCCGCGCCCAGCATCACGAAGTTCATGATCGTGATGGTGAACTGGGTGAGCGTCACGCCGTGGCCGAGCGCGAACAGCGCCGCCTGGCTGACCGTCATGGCCAGCCCGATCGCGGCCACGGTCAGCACGGCGGGCACCACGGCGCGGAAGAACAGCAGAAGCACCACGAAGATGATCGCGTAGGCGACCGTCTCCATCAGGGCGTTGTCGTCCTCGGCCTTCTTGTAGGTGTCCTTGATCAGGGCGAGCTCGCCGGTCACGTGGGCGTCGACGTCCGGGCCGGCGCCGACGGCGCGCAGCGAGCCGTCGATGGCCGAGCGCAGCCAGTCCACGTCCGGATCGTGCCCGGCCTGCTTGGCGAAGCTGACCGTCACCAGGGCGGCCCGGCCGTCCTCGGCGAGCAGGCGGTTCACGGCGTCGGCGGGCACCGGCACCGGGAAGGAGCGCCAGTCGGTGGCGGCCGCGAAGCCCGCGGCGAGACCGGGCAGCGCCGCGTCGTCGGCGGCCGCCCCCCGCTGCGCCAGGTCGGCGAGGCCGGCCGGGACCTGGCCGGCCGCCACCGCCGCGTCCACCGCCTGCCGGCGGGCCTCCGGGGAGGTGCCGGCCCCGGCGGCGGTGAGGTCGCGGTCCACCTGGGTGCGCAGTTGGCGCAGGTACTCGGTGGTGGAGTCCCGGTAGAGGGTGTACGCCGAGACGGACTGCCGGACCTCGCCG
This sequence comes from Kitasatospora sp. NPDC059973, assembly GCF_042737525.1. NCBI lineage: Bacteria > Bacillati > Actinomycetota > Actinomycetes > Kitasatosporales > Streptomycetaceae > Kitasatospora > Kitasatospora sp. NPDC059973. The sequence continues at coordinate 5,971 of NZ_JBHWUI010000261.1, forward strand.
GTGCGCTCCTTCCCGGTGATCCGGCCGTCCAGCTCGGCCAGCAGCCTGCGCAGTTGCTCGCCCCGGACGTCCGGGGCGCCGATCGCGACGATCGACTCGCGCTGCGAGCGGTCGGGGAAGGACTGCTCGACGAGCTGGTCGGCCCGGGCACTGCTGGTGCCCGGGACGACCTTGGAGGCGCCCTGTTTGGTCAGGACGTCGTTCAGCTGCGAGGCGAACGGGAAGCAGACCGCGATGACCACGGCCCAGAGGGCGAGCACGGTCTTCGGGCGGGCGGTGAGCACCCCGGCGAGGCGCAGCAGGCGGCGTTGCACCGCGCCGTGGGTGGTCTCCGGTGGTGCGGGGGTGACGGTCGTGGTCATGCGGTGCCGACTCCCTCGCGGTGGCGCCCGCCCGGGCCGGTGCCGGCCGAGGGGGTGCTGGGGCTGGTGCCGGTGACCACCGCGAAGGTGTGCCGCAGCTCCAGCGTGCCGTTCCTGGCCACGTGTTCGGCCAGGCCGGCGCGGATCAGCTCCAGCGCGTGGTCCTCGCGGCGGTGGTCGACGGCGTCCTTGAAGCCGGCCGCCGCGCCGGAGCGCTGGACCCACTCCAGGGCCGCCTCCGGGGTGTCGGCGGGCAGCACCTGGTGGCCGTCGCGCTGGACGTCGACGGTCAGGCCGGCCTTGGTGAACCAGCGGGCCACCGTGGCGGCGTCCTTCGGCAGGTTCACCCGGACCAGACCGGTGAGCAGCGACGGGTCCGCGGCGAAGACCTTCTCCAGCTGGGTGATCAGGGTCTTGAGCGCGTCGCCGCGGGTCTCGATCACCACCACCCGGCCGCCGGGCCGCAGGACTCTCCTGATCTGCTCCAGCAGCTTGACCGGCTTGCTGTAGCAGATCGCCCAGCCGACCACGACGAGGTCCGCCGAGGCGGTCGGGCGGGGGCGCAGGAACTCCTCCATGTCGCCCTCCTGGAGGGAGACGTCGAGCTCCGGCGCGCGCAGGGTGTCGGGGAGGATCTTGGCCTGCGCCACGGCCAGCATGCCGGGGGACTTGTCCACCGCGTGCACCGAGCCGCGGCCCTCCAGCCGGCGGACGATCTCGTGGGTCAGGTGTCCGGTGCCACAGGCGAGTTCGAGGACGTCGTCGCCCGGGCGGATCTCCACCTCGTTCAGCGCGGCGAGCGAGTGCACCCCCATCACCGGGCTGAAGTAGCTGTCGTAGCTGGAACTCGCGGCGTCGTAGTCGGGCGTGGTGTCGGCGTGGGTGCGGCTCAGGGTGAGGCGCAGGGCACGCGCGGCGAGTCCGAGGCGACTCATGGCTGGCTCCTTCTGATGTGGTCGGATTCCGAGGGCTGCGAGGCCGGTGCCGCGCAGGCGAGGAGCAGGAGGCCGGCCAGGCCGGCCAGGGTGCCGAGGACGCCGGCGGACACCGAGGGGGCGGTGGCCCCAGCGGCGACGCCCGCGACCAGGGCGAACACCGCCGGGGCCACCACGGGCGCCCGGCCGGCGGCGGGGCGGTCCGGGCCGAGCGCCACCGCGGCGGTCAGTGCGGCGACGGCGGTGACCACGGCCGCGAGGACGGGGCTCGCGGTGGTGGCCGAGGCGGGCAGGGCGGCGCCGAGCAGCAGCAGCCCGGCCGCCGGGGCCCGGTGGGGCGGGCCCGGCAGCAGGGCGGCCGCGGTCCGGCGCCGCGGCAGGGCGGCCGTCAGGGTGAGCGCGGCGCCGATCGCGGCGGCGGCGCACCAGGGCCAGTCGGGCGCGCCGCCGC
>NZ_JBHWUI010000262.1:0-7681 GCF_042737525.1 Kitasatospora sp. NPDC059973
GGGCGCCCCCCCCGGCGCGCGGCCCCCCCCCCCGGCGGGGCCCTTCGCCACGCCCCGGCACCGGCCGTCAGGCCCCGGCCGTCAGGCCCCGGCCGGCCCGGCGGACCAGGCGACCAGCGGCGGCCGGACGGCGGCGCAGAGCGGGTGCCCCTTGACGTCGGTCAGCCCGAGCCGGGCCACCAGGGTGCCGCCGCGCACGGCCGCGTCGGCGGTGTCCGGATCGACCGCCGCCAGCATCAGCTTGGCCCGGCGGAACATCGTGAAGCCCTCCGGCCCGGCCGCGACCCCGTCCGTGCGGCCGCTCGCGATCCAGGAGAGGTAGACGAACCGCGCCCCCGGACCGCCCTGGACGTACGGGCCGAGCAGGTCCACTCCCGACGGGAGCGGCTTCACGGTGCACTCCAGGGTCCAGGCCGCCCGGGCCGCGTCGCCCGGCTGCGGGTCGAGCAACTCGCCCGGCCGACCGCGCCGTTGCACGGCGACATGGATGTCCTGGTAGCCCGGGAACCCCGGCGCCGCGGGGCAGCTGCGCCCCGGGAGGCCGGTGGCCTCGATCCTGATCCGCACGCTCGTGTTCGCCATGCGCACCATCCTCGCGCGCCGGACCGGCCCGGCGTCCGCACCGGGGCGGGGGGCGCGGGGACACCCGCATTCCTGTGGCAGGCCCGCCCGCCCGCCGTCAGGATGGGAGGCCAGGGAACACAGCCCCGACCCGATCGGACCGCGATGACCGACCAGCACAACGTCGTCCTGCTCACCTTCCCGGACCCGTCCGCCTGCCGGCCCGCGTTCGAGGAGGCCGAGCACCTGCCCGGACTCCGGCAGGCCGCCGTCCTGGAGCGCTCCGCCGACGGCCTGCTGGAGACCAAGGACGGCTACGCGCGCGGGGCCGGCGTGGCCACGGTGGGGTCGGGCGTGGTCGGCGGCCTGATCGGGCTGCTCGGCGGGCCGATCGGCTCGCTGCTCGGGTTCGCGGCCGGCGCGGCGCTCGGCAACGCCGCCGAGGAGGGCCGCGCCGCCACCGGCGGGGCCGGGCTGATCGTGCTCTCGCCGCGGGTGCCCGACGGAGCGGCGGTGCTGGTGCTGGACATCCGCGAGGCGTCCCCGGCCGCCGCCGACGAGTTCGCCGCCCGGCACGGGGCGACGGTCGAGCGGATCGACTCGGAGGACTTCGCCGGGCAGGTCCGCGCCGCCGAGGAGCGCGCCGAGACCCCGGCGGACGACGGGCCGGACGGCCCCGGCACGGACGGCGGGCCGGGCGCGGCGGACGGGCCGCAGCGGGCGGGCGACGCCGGGGCCTGACGGCGGCCCGCGCTACGGCGCGGGGCGGACGATCCGCCGGACCAGCTCCGCCGTCCACTCCACGTACTCGATCTCGGCGCCGTCGGCGTGCCGGGCGTAGAGGAAGCGGCCGGTCGGCGCGGGCGTCTCGGGGGTGGTGATCACCGCCCCGGCGGCCAGCAGGGTGGCCCGGAGCTCGTCCAGGTCGGTGACCACGACGGTCGCGGTGGCGTGCGCGTACCGGGCGCGCTCCCCGGCCGTCCCGGCGATCACCAGGAAGTCCCCGACGGCCGCCAACTCGACGGCCTCGAAGCCCAGTCGCAGGTCGGGCTCGGCGCCGGTGAGCGTCCGCAGCAGCGGCAGGGCCTCGTCGAGGCTGTCCACCCAGAGGCGGGCGTAGGTCTTCAGGATGGCCATGGGTGCTCCGAATCGTCCGGACCGCGGCGGCACTCGCCGCCGATCGCCCGCTCACCCTAGGCACGGGAGGCGCGGGCGGAGAAGAACGCACTTTCCGGCGACCGGGGCACTTTCCGGTGACCGAGCCCCCGTCACGGACCGGCCGGGCGCGGGACCACGGCCGCGGGGTGCGGCGGTTCAGTCGTGCTGCCCTCAGTCGTGCGGCGGCTCAGTCGTGCGGCGGCTCAGTCGTGCGGCGGCTCAGTCGTGCGGTGGCTCAGTCGTGCGGTGGCTCAGTCGTGCGGTGGCTCAGTCGTGCGGTGGCTCAGTCGTGCTGCCCTCAGTCGTGCGGCGGCAGCCCGCTGATCTGGTGGTCGGCGACGTTGAGCGCCTCGTTGACCAGCCGGCGCAGATGCCCGTGCCGCAGGGCGTAGACCACCCGCCGCCCGTCCTTGCGGGTGGTGACCAGGCCCGCCAGCCGGAGCTTGCCCAGGTGCTGGCTGACCGACGGCCGCGCCGCACCGCACGCCTCGGTCAGCGTGGTCACGTCGGCCTCGCCCTCGCCCAGGCGCTGCAGCAGCGCGAGCCGGGTGCGGTCGGCGAGCAGCGCGAGGACGGCGGCGGCGGTCTCCAGCCGCTCGTCGCCGGGCGGGCGCTTCGCGTCGTCCGGCCGCGGCCCGCCGACCGGCTGTTGCGACCGATGTGCACCTGACAGCCGCACGCTCCCGCTCATGGCCACATCGTAGAGCGCTCACCCGTTCGCGCGCGGCGCGGGACGGCGGCACGGGCGGCTGTGCGGACGGCGGCGCCCTCGGGGCCGCCGGCGGGCTCACCGCTCCCGCAGGTCCACCACCCGGCGGATCTTCCCCACCGAACGCTCCAGGGTGTACGGCTCCACCACGTCGACCTCCACGGTGACGCCGACGCCGTCCTTCACGCCCCGGGCGATCGCCGCGGCGGCGGCCTCGCGCTGCTCGGGCGCGGCGTCCGGGCGGGCCTCGACCCGGACCGCCATCCGGTCCAGCCGGCCCTGCCGGGTGAGCCGGAGCTGGAAGTGCGGCGCCACGGCAGGGGTGCGCAGCAGGATCTCCTCGATCTGGGTCGGGAAGACGTTCACCCCGCGCAGGATGATCATGTCGTCGCAGCGGCCGGTGACCTTCGCCATCCGCCGGAAGGCGGGCCGGGCCGTCCCCGGCAGCAGCCGGGTGAGGTCGCCGGTGCGGTACCGGACGACCGGCAGCGCCTCCTTGGTCAGCGAGGTGAACACGATCTCGCCGCTCTCGCCGTCGGGCAGCACCCGGTCGGTGAGCGGGTCGACCACCTCCGGGTAGAAGTGGTCCTCCCAGATGTGCAGCCCGTCCTTGGTCTCCACGCACTCCTGGGCGATGCCCGGGCCCATCACCTCGGAGAGGCCGTAGATGTCGACGGCGTGGATGTCCATCCGCTCCTCGATCTCGTGGCGCATCGCCTCCGTCCACGGCTCGGCGCCGAAGATGCCGACCCGCAGCGAGGTGCTCCGCGGATCGACGCCCTGCTTCTCGAACTCGTCGAGCAGGGTGAGCAGGTAGGAGGGGGTGACCATGATGATCTCGGGCCGGAAGTCCTGGATGATCTGCACCTGCCGGGCCGTCATCCCGCCCGAGGCGGGGATCACCGTGCAGCCCGCCCGCTCGGCGCCGTAGTGGGCGCCGAGACCGCCGGTGAACAGCCCGTACCCGTAGGCGACGTGCACCTTGTGGCCGCGCCGGCCGCCGGCCGCCCGGATGGAGCGGGCCACCACGTCGGCCCAGACCGAGAGGTCGTGCTCGGTGTACCCGACCACGGTGGGCCGGCCGGTGGTGCCGCTGGACGCGTGGATCCGGCGGACCTCCTCCACCGGGACGGCGAACATCCCGAAGGGGTAGCTCTCCCGCAGGTCGGCCTTGGTGGTGAAGGGGAACCGGGCGAGGTCACCGAGCGTGCGGCAGTCCTCGGGGGCCACCCCGGCCGCGTCGAACTTGCGCCGGTACAGCTCGACGTGGTCGTACGCGTGGCGCAGGGTGGCCCGCAGCTGCCGCAGCTGGTGCTCGGCCAGCTCCCCGGCGGTCATCCGCTCCCCGGCGTCGAGCAGCTCGGCCGGGAGCGGCTCCCCCCGGCGCCCGCCCGGCGGGTTCGGGCCGGTCGTTCCTGCGCTCATCGCGTCTCCTCCGCCGTCTCCGCCCAGCTCAGCCGCCGACCGATCATTCGGTCAGTGTTCGACGGGCCAAGTAATCCAGCACCCGAACCGGCTGTCAAGGGACGCGGCCCCGGGCGGCCGGCGGTCCCTCACCAGGTGCGGGCGGCCGCCAGCAGGTGGTCCCGGACCCGGGCCACCCGGCCGTCCGGGTCGGCGCCGGGGCGTTCGACGAGGTAACCGGTGTTGATCGGCGGGTCCTCCGGGTCGTCCAGCAGCACCAGCCGGCCGTCGGCCAGCCGGTCCGCGCAGAGGTAGCGCGGGACGACCGCGAAGCCCGCGCCGGCGGCCACCGCGGCGACCACCCCGCGCAGGTCGGGCACGGTCAGGGCGGCCCGGCAGGCGAGCCGGCGGCCGAACACGTGGCGCCAGTAGCGGCGGACGATCGGCAGGTCCTCGGCGTAGGCGACCAGCGGCACCCCGTGCAGGGCGGCCGGGCCCTCGGCCGCGAGCCGCCCGCCCAGGCGCTCGGCCCAGACCGGCGCGGCGACCAGGACGAACTCCTCGTCGCCCATCGGCACGGCCGACAGGGCGCGCCCGCGCGGTCTGCTCGTCGCGATGACCAGGTCGTGGCGGCCCGCGCGCAGCTCCTCCAGCAGCGGCTCGGTCAGGCCCGCGGTCACCCGCAGCCGCACGCCCCCGGCGACCAGCGGGGCGAGCGCGGGCAGGACGAGTGTGCCGAGCAGTTCGGCGGGCCCGGCCAGGTGGACCGGCTCGCCCTCGGCCTCGGGGCGCGCGCCGGGGCCGGTGGCGGCGGCGAGCGCGTCCAGCGGACCGGCGATCCGGGCGGCGAGTTCGTCGGCGACCGGCGTCGGGGCCACCCCGCGCGGCAGCCGCTCGAACAGCTCGCGCCCGCCCTGGCGCTCCAGCGCCCGGATCTGGGTGGTCACCGTGGGCTGGGAGAGGCCCAGCACCTGGGCGGCGGCCGTGAACGACCCGGCCCGGTGGACGGCCAGGAAGGTGCGCAGCAGGTTCAGGTCGGCGGGCCCGGCCGGCAGCGGTGACGGCACCGGTGGCACGGCGGACTCCTCGGCGTCGGGGCGGTTCACCCGGCAAGCCTATTCCCCGGCACCCATTGGAATGCCTATGGCAGCCATCGGATCAGCCATTGGTGACACCCGGGACACCCGGCCTATCGTCGGGTCCATCGCCGAACTGACGGTCCGGACCGGAAACGTCAGTGCATCCAGGGCGTCAGACCGTCCACCGGGCCCGACGGCCCTCCCGCAGAGAAGAGCCCCCAGCATGTCGAAGATCCTCTTCGTCCTCACCGGCGCCACCTACTGGACGCTGGCCGACGGCACCCAGCACCCCACCGGCTTCTGGGCCGACGAGGCCGTCGCCCCGTACGAGGTGTTCCGGGCCGCGGGCCACACGGTCACCGTCGCCACCCCGGGCGGGGTGATCCCGACCGTCGACTCGGGCAGCCTGGCCCCCGAGTTCAACGGCGGCGAGGAGGGCGCCGCGAAGGTCGCGGCCGCGCTGGACACCTTCGTGGAGCTGCGCCACCCCGTGCGGCTGGAGGACGTGGACCTCGCCGACTACGACGCCGTCTTCTACCCGGGCGGCCACGGCCCGATGGAGGACCTCGCCGTCGACCCCGTCTCCGGCCGGCTGCTGGTCGCCGCCCTGGCGTCCGGCAAGCCGCTCGGCGTGGTCTGCCACGGACCGGCCGCGCTGCTGGCCGCCGGGCTGCCGGACGGCTCCAACGCCTTCGCCGGCTACCGGCTGACCGGCTTCACCAATGCCGAGGAGACCCAGGCCGGCCTGGCCGGCAACGCGAAGTGGCTGCTCCAGGACCGCCTGGTCGCGGCGGGCGTGGACTTCCAGGAGGGCGAGCCGTGGGCCCCGAAGGTGGTCGTCGACCGCAACCTGGTCACCGGCCAGAACCCGGCCTCCGCCGCCCCGCTCGCCGTCGAGCTGCTGAAGAAGCTGGCCTGACGGCGTGGCCGCCGACCGGCTGGACGAAGTCCTCGACGCCGCCTACGCCTGCCTCACCCGGTACGGCGTGCGGCGCACCACGATGGACGACATCGCCGGTGCCATGGGCGTGTCCCGATCGGCGGTCTACCAGTACGTCCGGGGCAAGGACGACGCCTTCCGCCGGCTCGCCGAGCGCCTGCACCGGCAGGCGCTCGCGCGGGCCCGGCGGGCCGCCGCCGCGCCGGACGCCCCCCACGCCGAGCGCGTCCGCGGCGTGCTCGCCGCCAAGCTCGACCTCGCCCTGACCCTCGCCGGGGACTCCCCGCACACCGCCGAACTCCTGGACGGCGGGGCCAGGTTGTTCGCCCCCGCCTGTGCCGCCTTCGGCGCCGAGCTGCGGGTCCTGCTCACCGGGCTGTTCACCGAGTTGTTCACCGAGTCGTTCGCCGAGGCCGGACTGCCCGCCGACGCCGCCGCGCCCGCCGGTCCGGGCCGGTCCGCGCGGGTGGAGCCGGCCGAGGCCGCCGAGATCGGCCTCGCCCTGGTGCGCGGCCTGGAGTCCGCGCCGAACGCCCGGCACCTCCTCGGCCCGGCCTCCGACGCGCTCACCGCGGGCCTGCTGCGCCCCTGAACCGGCCCGCGGTGAGCGCGTCGGAGGTCAGGGGGGCTCAGGCGGCCGGGGCGCTCAGGCGACGACCGGGGGGCCGAACTCGCGGACGGCGTCGGCCACGATGGCGTCGAGCGTCGCGTGGTGGGCGCCCCGCCAGTAGGCCTGCCCGCAGTCGGTGCACTGCGCGAACGCGTCGTACGACCGCTCGGTGCCGTCCCGGAGCTGGTCCTGCACCGAGGTCTTGGCGACGGTGCGCAGCGTCCCGTTGCAGGTGGTGCACCTGCTCCAGGGGGCGAGCGGGGGCGCGAAGCGCGAGAGCACGTCCCGCAGCTGGTCGGCGGGCCGGTGGCTGTAGACGTAGGCGCCCGCCCAGAGTTCGCGGCGGCGCAGCAGGCCGCGGTCGCGCGACAGCAGCACGCGCTGTTCGGCGGCCGAGCGGGCCGCGAGCGCGGCGTCGCCGATGTCCGGGTTCTCGTAGGCGGCGTCGACGCCCAGCAGCCGCAGCCGGCGCGCGAGCGTCCCGAGGTGGACGTCGAGCAGGAACCGGGGTGGCTCGGCCGATGCCTGCGGCCTCCGGACGGCCCGCACCGACACCAGCTCGCCGTCCCCGGGGATGTGCGCGGCGGCCACCGGCCGCCCGTCGACGAGCAGTTCGCCGACCTCGGTGAGCGGGACGCCGAGTGACTCCACCACGTGTCCGAGCGTCGCGGCCCCGTCGGTCCGCAGCGCGGACCGCTCCGCCCGCCGCCCGGCGGGGAGGAAGACGTGCAGGTCGGGGGCGAAGCTCAGCCAGATCTCCGGTCTCTCCACCCGGCCAGCATGCCAGCGTGCGGGCGGTGGCGGCCAGCACTTTTCGACGGCCGCGGCGGGGCCGCCGCGCCGCCGGCCCCGGCCCGCTCCCGGGGAAGCCCGGCCGCTCCCCACCCGTCGGGGAGTGGGGAGCGGCCGGGCGGTGCGGGCGGGCGTCAGCGGAAGGTCCGGAGCCGGAGGCTGTTGGTGACCACGAAGACGGAGGAGAAGGCCATGGTGGCGCCGGCGATCATGGGGTTCAGGAGGCCGGTGGCGGCGAGGGGGAGGGCGGCGAGGTTGTAGCCGAAGGCCCAGGCGAGGTTGCCCTTGATGGTGGTGAGGGTGGTGCGGGCGAGGCGGATGGCGTCGGGGGCTGCGGTGAGGTCGCCGCTGACGAGGGTGAGGTCGGCGGCCTGGATGGCGGCGTCGGTGCCGGTGCCGAGGGCGAGGCCGAGGTCGGCGGTGGCGAG
>NZ_JBHWUI010000263.1:0-7509 GCF_042737525.1 Kitasatospora sp. NPDC059973
CCCCCCCCCGGCGGGCCCCCCCCCCGGGCCCCCCCCGGCGGTCACTCCGGGGTCACTCGTCGTCGAGGTCCGGGCCGCCCGGGTCGCTGCCGTCCGGGGTGCCGCTGAGCGCGTACCCCTGCCGGCGCGCCTCGTAGCAGGCCACCGTGGCGGCGGCGGAGACGTTGAGCGAGCCGACGCGGCCGAGCTGCGGGACGAACACCACCTGGTCGCAGAGCGCGAGCGCGTCGGGGGTGATGCCGCGGTCCTCGTGGCCCAGCACGAAGGCCACGGCCGGGGTCAGCTCGGCGGCGAACATCGGCACCGCCTCGTCCGCCAGCTCCAGGCCGACCACCTTGAAGCCGTCCGCCTTGGCGGCGGCGACGGCCTCGGCGACGGTGGGGAAGTGCTCCACCTTGAGGTACTTGTCGGTGCCCATCGCGGCCTTCTGGGCGCCGGAGGAGCGGACCGACGGGGTGTCGCCGGTGAGGTACAGCTTCTCCGCGCCCATCGCGGCACCGGTCCGGACGACCGAGCCGACGTTGAACGGCGACTGGAGGTTCTCCAGGATCAGCGCGAGCCGGAACTCGTTGCTGCGCCGCCACTGGCGGTGCAAGCGCTTCAGTTCGGTCCCGCGGAGCTGCTTCACGACGTCGTACCTCGTCCACTCTCGGGGCCCTCGCCCTCCGGGCGGGGCCGCGCTTCCAGAATTCGGAACCCGTTGACCGACGTCACGCGGGTGGTCGGGTAGCCCTGGTCGTTCAGCCACTTCTGCAGCGAGTCCGAGCCCAGGTGCTTCTGGACCACCAGGAACGCCGAGCCGTCCGGGGTGAGCCGGCCGAGCCACTGGTGCAGCAGCCGGCGCAGTTCGCCCTTGCCGACCCGGATCGGCGGGTTGGAGTAGATCGCCGCGAACCGCTGGTCCTCGGGGACGTCCTCCGGCAGCGCGGCCTGCACGTTGCCCAGGCCGAGCGCCTCCGCGTTGAGCCGGACCAGCTCCAGCGCGCGGGTGTTCACGTCCACCGCCCAGACCGGCAGCCGCTTGCGCCTGGTCGCCCAGGTCAGCGCGATCGGGCCGTAGCCGCAGCCGACGTCCAGGATCGGGCCGCGGACCCGGGGCGGCGGCGCGTGCTCCAGCAGGATCCGGGTGCCCGGGTCGAGCCGGCTGCGGGAGAACACACCGGCGTCGGTGGTCAGTTCCAGGGTGACGTCCGGCAGGCTGACCGTGATCGGACGGCGCTCGCTGGCGACCTCGGGTGCACCGGTGAAGTAGTGCGAGCCGGACATGATTTCCCCGTCGTTCGTAAGGGCTTCGGGGCCACCGGGTGGGTGAGGGTAAGCCCTGCTGGTACGGCACTGATCGTACCCCCGGCGGCCGGGCACCCGTTTTGCGCGCCGGTGGCCGGGCAGGCGGGAGGCCGGTCCGCAGGCCGCGGACCGGGACCGGACAACACGCCGAAGGCCCGGTGGCGCATCGCGTCCGGGCGGCCCTCGGCGGATACTTCCAGTACCCCAACGGGCCCCGTGGGAGCCTCCGAGCAGCAAGGACGGACGCCATGCCGCAGAATCACGAGGACTACCTGGACGAGGTCGCCGAGGCGGTCGAGCCGGACGACGAGGCGGACGAGGGCGACGAGTACGACGAGCTGGCCGAGCGGCGGGCGCTCGGCGCCGATCCGGCCACCGAGGTCGCGGACGTCGCCGAGCAGAGCCGGGTCGTCGAGCTCGACGAGGACGAGTACCGGGAGTAGCGGCACCGCGCCCCTGCCGGCGCCACTGCCCCGCCGCCACAGCGCTCCGCCGCTACGGCGCTTACGGCGCTCCCCGCCGTTACGGCGGCTACAGCGCCCCGCGCCGTTGCAGCCAGGCGAAGGCCGCCCAGCCCGGCAGCACCGGCAGCACCAGGGTGAGCAGGCGGTAGAGCGCGACGGCCGCCAGCGCGCCGCCCTCCTCCATCGAGGCGGTGTGCTCCAGCAGCGTCACCAGCGCGCTGTCCACGGCGCCGGCCCCGCCCGGGGTCGGCGCCGCGTTGCCGACCGCGTTGCCGATCAGGAAGACCACCGCGACCGAGGCGAAGGCCGGCTCCCGGCCGACCGCCCGGACGCAGCAGTACAGGCAGGCGACCAGACAGAGCGAGACCAGCAGCTGCCCGGTCACGCCGACGGCCAGCCGGCCCGGGCTGCGCAGCAGCTCCAGCAGCCGGGGCAGCACCTCGGAGGTCAGCGGCCGCAGCCGGGCGGCCAGCCAGCGGCGGGCCGGCGGCACGGCGGAGACCCCGGCCAGCAGCACCGCCGCGCCGGCCAGTCCGCTCACCACGGCCGGCAGCGCGTCCAGCTCGGAGCCACCGGGCTCCAGGTCCAGCAGGTAGACGAAGGCACCGAGCTGGAGCAGGTGCAGCACCAGACCGAAGAGCTGGCCGACGCCGACGCTGGACAGCGCCTGGGCGGTCGGGATGCCGGCCCGCTGGAGGAAGCGGGTGTTCAGGGCGACCCCGCCGACGCCGCCCGGCGAGACCAGCTTGACGAAGGAGCCGGCCAGCTGGGCGAGCACGGCGTTGCGGAAGTCCAGCCGCTCGGGGACGAAGCCGACGAAGCCCATCGCGGCGGTGAAGTGGCTGGCGGCCGCGGTCAGCACGGCGAGGGCCAGCCAGAGCGGGTCGGCGTCGCCCAGCGCGGCGATCGGGTTCTGCTCGGAGGCGAAGAGCTGCGGCAGCAGCAGCCAGCCGGCGACCACGCCGCCGCCCACGGCCAGCAGCGTCCGGGGCCGCAGGCGCTCCACCTTCACCGCCCGGACGGGTGCCTGCGGCTGGGTCCGCAGGACTTCGGCGCGGATCGCGTCCAGCAGCTCGCCGGGCGGCGCAGGCGCGGCCGCCCGGCCGGCGGCGGTCGCCCCGGGAGCCCCGGGAGCGCTGGGAGCCCCGGGAGCGCCGGGAGCGCCGGGAGCGCCGGGGGCCGCCGGGGCGAGGGCGGCGCAGTGCGCCCGGGCGGTCTGCTTGAGCGCGGTCCGGGTGGTGCGGGCCAGGGCGATCGGCTGCAGCAGCGGCAGGGCCGCGCCGACGGCGTCCGGCCCGAGCACCGCCACCGCGCTGCGCACCGACCGCTCGGCACCGACCCGCAGGGCGAGCGTGGTGAGCAGCTGGGCGATGTCGCAGCGCAGCACCAGCTCGCTCGCCGCGATGTCGCCGTCCGCGAGGTCCACCAGGTGCACCGCGCCGGCCCGGTCGACCAGGAGCGAGGAGGGGACGAGGGCCCGGTGCGAGATCTCCCGCCGCTGGAGCAGGGCGAGCTGGGACCAGGCGTCGGCGAGCAGCGGGTCGGTCAGCTCGTCGGTGGCGAGCTGGTCCAGGGTGCGGCCGGGCAGGTACTCGTACGCGACCAGGGCGCTGTCTCGGCCGAGCCCGGCGGTGGCGGCGATCCGGCGGGTGCGGACGCCGGCGGCGACGGCGGCGTAGGAGACCAGTGCCTCGTGCTCCAGCCCGGTGCGCAGCGAGCGCAGCGCACGGGGGTGCGGGGCGGTGCGCAGCCGCAGCCGGCGCCAGGCGCGCTGGACCAGGGCGGCGGTGACGGCCTGCCGGTCGAGCAGCTGGACGTCGAGGTCGGGGCGGCCGGCCTCCTGGCGGACCAGGTAGCGGTCCGGCCCGGCGGGGTGGGCGGCGACGGGGCGCAGGCCCGCCTCGCGCAGGCTCTGCAGGAGCTGGGCGGGCCGGGGCCGGGGGTCGGGGGTGCCGACGGCGTAGAGGGTGCCGTGCGCGGCCGTCCAGCCGAGCAGCAGGCCGAGCAGCAGGGCGGTCGGCGTGGCGTACCCGGCGGCCAGTCCGGCGAGGGCGGAGACCGACAGGACGATCCGGGGGACCCGGTGCTCGCGGGCGGCCGAGGCGGTCATGAAGGCGAAGACGGGGGCGAGGTAGCCGTAGACCGGTTCGGTGTGGGCGAGGCCGGCGCCGGGCAGCGGCTGGGTGAGGGCGGCGACCAGCGAGGCGGGGGCGAGCTCGTCGAGCCCGAGGTCCATGGCGACGCAGGCGCCGTAGGCGAGGACGGCGGCCAGCAGTCCGTCCGAGAGGTGCTGGAGGATGCGCCGGCGGTCGGGCACCGCCGAGAGCAGCCGGCGGACCGCCGACCAGACCGGTACCAGCAGCAGGGCGGCGGTGGAGAGCCCGCCCGCCAGCGCCGCCAGCGGGCGGGGCACCAGCCGGGCGGCCTGGGCGACGTCGGCGGCGATGCCGCTGGTGGTGGCGCGGGCGTAGTCGGCGAGCAGCAGGGTCAGCGCGATCGTGGCGAGGCCGACGAGCAGCCGGATCAGCGCCACCGGCTGGCGGACCCGGCCGGCGGCGGCGGGGCCGGGCGTGCCGGGCCGGGCCGCCGGTATGTCCGGCGGGAACGCGGGACCGGCCGGGCCGGGCGCGGTGGCCTGCCCGGGTGCGCCGGGGCGTTCGGGGGTGCCGGCGTGGCCGGGGGCGCCGGCCGGGCCGGGCGCGGCGGCCTGCTCGGGGAGAGCGGTCGGTCCGGGGACGGCGGGCTCGGTGACCCCGGCCTGCCCCGGGGCACGGTCCGGCCCCGGCGTACCGGTGGGCCCGGGCGGGCCGCCCGCCCGGGCACCGCCGGTGTCGCTGTTCGTACTCCCCGCCACGATCGCCACGGTTGGCATGCTCCCACGACGGCCCGCCGCCCGGTGGGGGAACCCGGGCGGGGCCGCCGACGGCTCAGGCCTGCCGGGTCGGCAGGGCGACCAGGTGGCGGAGGTTGACGTGCCGGGGGCGGGTGACGGTGTAGGCGATCAGGTCGGCGATGTCCTCGGAGGTCATCGCCGGGATCGCGGCGAACATCCCGCCCAGCTGCTCGCGCAGCGCCGGGTTGTCGATGTGCCCGGCCAGCTCGGTGTCGGTCAGCCCGGGCTCGACGGTGCTGACCCGGACGTCGCGCGGGCCCAGCTCGGTGCGGAGCGCGGCGGAGAGCTGGGTGACGGCGGCCTTGGTGGCCCCGTACACGGCGTAGTCGGGGAAGACGACGTGCGAGGCGATGGAGGAGACGTTGACGAGGTCGGCGGTGCGGCCCTCGCCGGCGGCCGCGGTGAGGTCCGCGGTGAAGGCGCGCAGGATCCGCAGCACACCGGTGAGGTTGGTGTCGATCATGCGGGTCCACTCGTCGAGCCGGCCGTCGGCGACGGGGTTGGGCAGCATCACGCCCGCGTTGTTGACGACCAGGTCGACCGCGCCGTAGGCGTCGTGGACGGCCTTGACGGCGGCGTCCACCGAGGCCTGGTCGGTGAGGTCGGTGGTGACGGCGAGCGCCTGGCCGCCGGCCGAGGCGATCTCGGCGGCGAGCGCGTCCAGCCGCTCCGTGCGGCGGGCCAGCAGGGCGACCCGGGCGCCGCCCGCGGCGAGCAGGCGGGCGGTGGCCTCACCGATGCCGCTGGCGGCTCCGGTGACGACGGCGGTACGGGTGGCCAGGGCGGCGTAGCTCATGAGGTCCTGCCTTCGTGGTCCTTGCGGTCGGGCTGACGGGACCACTCTGCGCGGGCCCGGGGGGGCCATCCAGGGCCACCGATGTCCTGGGAAAGCGCAGCCCGGGGACAGCCTTTCCCGGGACGGCGGTTCCTGGTACCGCCTTTCCTGGGTAAGGCCGTACCACCCTCGCGGCGCGCGGCCGCGGCTACGCTGCGGGCATGGAGAACACCGTCGGGGACTTCCTCCGCTCGCGCCGGGCCCGGATCCAGCCCGAGGAGGTGGGCCTGCCCTCGCACGGCCGCCGCCGGGTGCAGGGCCTGCGCCGCGAGGAGGTCGCGCAGCTCGCCGGGGTCAGCGTCGACTACTACGTCCGGCTGGAGCAGGGCCGGGGCGGCAGCGCCTCCGACGCGGTACTGGCCGCGGTGGCCCGGGTGTTGCGGCTGGACGAGGTGGAGGCCGCGCACCTGCGCGCTCTGGCCCGCCCGGCGCGCCCGGCCACGACGGCCGGCGGCGGGCGGGCGGTCCGCGAAGGCACCCGGCTGCTGCTGGACCTGATGGCCGGGGTGCCGGCCTTCGTCCTCGGCCGCCGGATGGACGTGCTCGCCTGGAACGCCCTCGGTGACGCGGTGCAGGGCTACTCGGCCACCCCGCCGGACCGGCGCAACGCCGCCCGGTACGCCTTCCTCGATCCGGCGGCGCGGGAGTTCTACCCGCAGTGGGACGCGGTGGCGGCCGAGACGGTCGCCTATCTGCGGCTGGACGCCGGCCGGCACCCCGAGGACGCCAAGCTGGCCGCACTGGTGGGCGAACTCTCCGTGCGCAGCGAGGAGTTCCGCCGGCTCTGGGCGGACCACCTGGTGAAGCAGAAGACCCACGGCGTCAAGCTGATCCACCATCCGCTGGTCGGCGAACTCGACTTCGGCTACGAGACCTTGAGCGTGAACGGCTCGCCCGACCAGCTGCTGGTCGCCTACACCGCCCCGCCGGGCTCGCCGACCGCGCAGAAGCTCGCGATGCTGGCGAGCTGGACGGCCCCGGGGGCGCAGGTCCCCGCGGAGTGAGCCCGCCGTGTGACGCGGGCCAGCGTCACACGGCGTGGCCGCCGCACGGCCGGGCGGGAGACGGCCGGGCGGGAGACGGCCGGGCGGGAGACGGCCGGGTGCGGCCCGGCTCGGGCGTGTCTTGGGCGCCCGCCCGGGGCTGCCGTCACTACTCTGCGTGCATGAGCTCCTGCGAAGACCTCGCCGCGGCACCCCAGGACATCGCGCCCCTGCCGCCGCCCGACGGCTGCGCCGACTGCCTGGCCGCGGGCCACCGGGACTGGGTGCACCTGCGGCTCTGCCTGGACTGCGGGCACATCGGCTGCTGCGACTTCTCACCGGGGAAGCACGCCACCGCGCACTTCCACAACAGCTCCCATCCGGTGATCCGCTCGTACGAGCCGGGGGAGGACTGGCGCTGGTGCTTCGTCCACGAGGTCATGGGCTGAGCCCCACCGCTCCGCCCCGCCCGTACCGGCACCGCCCCGCCGCTCCGCCCCGCCCGTACCGGCACCGCCCCGCCGCTCCGCCCCGCCCGTACCGGCACCGCCCCGCCGCTCAGCCGCCCCGCCGCTCAACCGTCCCGCCGCTCAACCGTCCCGCCGGCACCGGCTCGCGCGGACGTCGCCGGCCGCCCAGAGGTGTAATCCTGCCCAATCCCGGACATAACGCCCGTGCGGCCCTCCCGGTCGACGCCCCTCGTGGGCCGGTGACCGCCGAAGGGAGGTCGATGATGACCAAGCGAACGCCGAGCGGCACCGACAAGCTCCGCCGGGGCACCCACGAGCTGCTGGAGCGCCGGGGCATGGCGATGACCCCGAAGCCGCTCCCCCCGAAGCTCGGCACCCGTGCCCCGTCCGCCGCCGGGTCCGGCTCCGACGGGGCCTTCCGGCACGGCGGCCGGGACGTCGGGACGACGGCCATGCACTCCGCCCCCGCGATGCACGCCGAACTCAAGGGCCACCGCCACCGCGGGGCGGAGAAGCACTCCGCGCACTGAGCGGGACGCCTTTCGTCAGGGGGCGGGCGCCGAATGCGGCGCCCGCC